>DAOPZB010000071.1:0-8387 GCA_035353195.1 Methanothrix sp.
CATCATGTTCGTGGAGTACAAGGACTCGGTGGCAGCCTACAAAGACCTCTCCTCCCGGCGGGTGCAGCAGATGAACAGCCTTGCCAAGAACATCTCTAGGGGGCTCGGCTACAGGAACTTCACATTCATTGTGGTGGTCAAGGGGCTGGAGGAGGAGACCAGCAAGGGCGGAGTGCAGGTTCTGCCCCTCTTCGAGCTGGGAAGCTATCAGCCCCTGTTCGTCTCCTCGGTGACCGAGCTGGAGTACCTGAACAAGCTCATCGCCAAATACTCTCGCGAGGGCCAGGTGGAGTTCGTCAAAGAGCTGGACAAGCTGAGAAAGATCTTCGAGATGGAGCAGGCATGAAAAGTCGTGGCTATGCCAGGGCCTGCGGCGCGGTTACAGTTCTCAATGCCGTGGCCACCTGGAAGGGTTCAGCCTTCGGAATCGACCTGGCGACGGAGGCGGAGGTGGAGCTGAACGGCTCCGGCATCGTCAAGGGGGACGCACCCGGAGTGGACACCCGCCTCGTCGAGCGCTGCGTGCAGATGGTTTTGGAGCGCTTCGCCGGGGAAGAGGGCAGTCGGGCGGGCAGGGATGGATGCGGCAACATCGGCGCGGTGGTGCGCACATCCAGCGATATTCCCGTGGCCAGCGGCCTGAAGAGCAGCAGCACCGCCGCCAACGCCGCCGTACTCGCCGCCCTGGATGCCCTGGGTGGATTGGAGATAGCCGGAGAGGACGCACAGAGTGAGGCAGAAAAGGGGCCGGACAGAGGGATGGAGAAGGATGACTGGATACTCATCCAGGCGGCTAAAATCGGCGTCGCTGCCGCGAAAGAAGTGGGCGTGACCATCACCGGAGCCCTGGACGACGCCCTGGCCTCCATGCTGGGCGGCGTGGTGGTGACCGACAACCGGGAGATGAGGCTGCTCAAAAGAGAGGACATCTCCTGCGAAGTGATGCTCCTCATACCGGACAGAAAGCTCTTCTCCAGGGATACCGACGTCTCCCGCTCACGGGCCATTGCTCCGGCGGCAGAGGCGGCCTTCGACCTGGCCATGCGCGGCGACTACTTCCGGGCCATGACCATAAACGGCCTGGCCTACTGCGCCGCCCTGCGCCTGTCCGCCGAGCCCATCATCACCGCGCTGGAGAGCGGAGCCCTGGGGGCAAGCCTCTCCGGGACCGGCCCGGCCTATGCCGCGGTCATCGACCGAGAAAAGATGGAAGACCTGCAGGCCGCCTGGGGTCCTCTGGGCGGAAGAGTGATAAGAACCAGGGCGAATAACAGACGGGCTTACACAGGCCGGGGGATTTGATGGGACTCACAGAACACCGCAGCGAGATCGAGGAGATCGATAGGCAGATCATAAGGCTCATAGACCAGCGCATCGACATCGTCAAGAGGATCTTCGAGGCCAAAAGGGCAGAGGGCAGGCCTATCAGAGATCCGAAGAGAGAGGAGCGAGTGCTCAACCAGGCCATGGACCTGGCCACAGAGCTGAACCTCGATGCCGGCGCGATAAAGAACATATTCGAAATCCTGATCGATATGAGCCTGTCCAAGCAGCAGGAGCTGCAAGGCAGAAATCAGGGCTAGCTGAGGAGACGATAATCGAGTACGGTTGAGGGTTGATGATTGAGGGTTGATGGTCGGAGGAGATGGTCATGGTCGATATTGCAGTCATATCCGGATCGAAATCGGATCAGGCAATCGTGGACAGGGTAGCCGGCAGGCTGGCGGAGAGGGGGGCATCCTTCGAGCATAAGGTCATCTCCGCTCACCGAAATCCGGCAGAGCTGGAGGAGTATGTGAAGAGCACCGATGCTCGGGTCTTCATTGCCATTGCCGGCCTGTCGGCTGCGCTCCCCGGTGTCATCGCCTCAAAGACGGCCCGTCCGGTCATAGGAGTGCCCGTCAGTGCGAAACTGGGCGGCCTGGATGCACTTTTATCGATAGTTCAGATGCCGCCCGGCGTTCCCGTGGCCTGCGTGGGCATCGATAACGGGGAAAATGCGGCATTGCTGGCACTGAGAATTCTGGAATCGGGAAGATAGCTATTTATACAATGTCAGTGAGATAAACGCCACATAGGTGGGATAGGATGTACAAGCGGATACTGATCGCCACAGATGGCTCCGACAAGTCCAAGAAAGCCGCGCAGGAGGGCTTAGAGCTCGCTAAGGCACTTGGTGCACAGGTCATAGCGCTCAACGTAGTAAATGAGGTAGTTATCGCCAGCGCCGTAAGACAGCTTGGCCACGATAGAAAGGAGGTCGAGGAGAAGCTGAAGGTCGCAGGCGGAAAGGCAGTTGACGAGATGAAGGCCATGGGTGCCAAGATGAACGTGGCTGTTGACACAATCGTCAGAATAGGCGCACCCTCAAATACAGTTATCGATGTGGCCGGCGCAGAGAAGGCAGACCTGATTGTCATGGGCAGCCATGGCGAGTCCGGTGCCTCCAAGCTGCTCATCGGCAGCGTAGTGCAGAAGGTACTCTACTGGGCAACGATCCCGGTTCTGGTAGTGAGATGAGAAAATGGAAGCATTCTACTTCGCTGAATCCCTGATCTACACCTCATTTGCAGTTGTGTTCGTGCTCGGTGTGGTCTTGGGCTTCATAGTGATCAGCCTGATCGGCTCAAGCTGAATTCTGCTTGGCAGATGCAGCCGGAGCACTCCGGCTGGATCTCAAGCTGAAGTTCTTTTTTATTTGCTTTTGTCGGCTCTTCGCTATTACTCGCGGCTTAACTTGATCCACTCTGTCATTCAGTTGTAAATCTCATCTCTGTGCCTCTGTGCCTCTGTGGTTTTGTTCAGTAACAGTAGGATTGACTATCGCCAACTGACTGACTAAACCACAGAGGCACAGAGACAAAGAACCACTTCATTGCCCATACGAAATAGCGAGGAGACCAGACAATTAAATCCTGAAGTGCCTTCCTGCCGTCTCCAGGCACCTGGCCATCAGCTCCGCCGACTTGTCGATGTCGCTTAAGGAGAGGACCTCCACCGGCGAATGGATGTAGCGGGTGGCCACGCTGATCACCCCGGTGGGAATTCCGGACTTGGTCAGGTAGATGGCCGTGGCATCGGTGGTCCCGCCGTCCGAGGCCTCCAGTTGAATGGGGATGGCAAACTCGCGGGCTGTGCCTGCCATCCATTCTATGACCTGAGGAGTGGCGATTATGCCCCGCCCGGAGGCATCGGCCACCACCACCACCGGCCCCTTGCCCATCTCGATGGGTGCATCCTTCTTCTCGATGCCGGGGTGGTCGCCGGGGATGGTCACGTCAGCGGCTATGGCCAGGTCCGGGTCCAGTCCGAAGGCGGCGACCTTGGCTCCCTTAAGCCCCACCTCCTCCTGCACTGTGGCCACAGCGTAGATGGCCGACTTGGAGCGGGTCCTCTTCATGGCCTCGATCATGGCCACCAGGCCTGCCCGGTTGTCGAAGGCCTTGCCGGTCACCCTGTCGCCCTGGAGAGTGGCGAACGTCCGGTCGATGGAGACAGGCGTTCCGGGCATTATTCCCAGGTCCTCCGCGTCCTTTTGGCTCGCGCAGCCTATGTCGATGAACATGTCCTTGCCCTCGACGATCTTCTTTCGCTCCTCATCCTTCATGACATGGGGCGGCTTGCAGCCTATGACGCCGGTGATGGGCCCGGACCTGGTGTGAATGATCACCCTCTGATTGAGAAGCGTCTGGTCAAACCAGCCGCCGATGCGAATGAAACGCAAAAAGCCCTTTTCATCCACCTGTTTTACCATCAGGCCGATCTCATCGGCATGGGCCTCGATCATAATGGAGGGCCTCTCACCTTTTTTCACGGCGATGAGATTTCCCAGGCTGTCGACGCGCACTTCATCCACATAGGGGGCAATCTCACGGCTCACTATCTGCTGCACAGATCCTTCCCATCCGGATATGCCGTGCGCATTGGACAATTCTTCAAGTAATGACTTTATGTCGCTCATTTGATCATCTCTCGGCCATAGGATGGACGGACCATAAAAATAAATCCTCCGCCGGGAATAAGTTTTTCCCCTTCCGGATTGAATGAGCAGGAGGAACTGAAATCATGACTTCCAGAATATCAGGATTCTACAAACTTGCCCCGGCAGAACGGCTATCCGCTGTGGCTGAACAGACGGCTATAGGCCCGGAGGAGATATCCCAGATAAAGTCGGGCCTCTCGTTGGAGCAGGCGGACAAGATGGTCGAAAACGTGGTGGGCATGTTCCAGGTGCCGCTGGGCATTGCCACCAACTTCGTTATCGACGGCCGGGAGGTGCTGGTGCCCATGGCCACCGAGGAGCCTTCTGTGATCGCCGCCGCCAGCAACGGAGCCAGGATGGCCCGCGAGGCGGGCGGCTTCTTCACCTCCAGCACCGGCCCGGTGATGAGAGCCCAGATTCAGGCCACCGGGATAGTCGACCCATTCTCCGCCCGCCAGGCCATACTGCTTCACAGGGATGAGCTGATCAGGATGGCCAATGAAAAGGACCCCATGCTGGTGAAATTCGGGGGCGGAGTCAAAGACATCGAGGTCTACGTCATCGACTCCCGGCTGGGGCCGATGGTCGTCACCCACCTCATCGTGGACTGCCGGGACGCCATGGGGGCCAATGCCGTCAACACCATGGCCGAGGCCCTCGCCCCCCGCATCGAGCAGATCACCGGCGGGCGAGTCTACCTGCGCATCATCTCCAACCTGGCCGACCTGCGGCTGGCCAGGGCGAAAGCGGTCTTCAAGGCGGAGGCCATAGGCGGGCACGAAGTGGTGGACGGGATTCTCCTGGCGGCAGAGCTGGCCCAGGTCGATCCCTACCGGGCGGCAACCCACAACAAGGGCATCATGAACGGAGTGACCGCCGTGGTGCTGGCCACCGGAAACGACACCCGTGCCGTGGAAGCCGGAGCGCACTCCTATGCCTCCCGGAGCGGCTGCTACCGGTCGCTATCCCGCTACGAAAAGAACCGCGACGGAGACCTGGTGGCAAGCATCGAGATGCCTGCGGCTGTGGGCCTGGTGGGAGGGGCGACGAGGGTCCATCCTGCTGCCAAGACGGCCGTCAGGATCCTGGGAGTCGCCAGCGCCGACGAGCTGTCCCGCATCATCGCCTCGGTGGGCCTCTGCCAGAACTTCGCAGCTCTGCGCGCCTTAGCTTCGGAGGGAATTCAGAGAGGCCACATGTCCCTTCATGCCAGGAACGTGGCTGTCCAGGCGGGAGCCAAATGCGACATGATCGAGATCGTCGCCGCCCGCATGGCCGCAGAGAGGCGGATCAGCGTGGACCGGGCCCAGGAGCTATTGGCCGATCTGGACAAAAAAACACAGGAGAGCGCTTGAGCCTGAAGATCGGGGCACTGGGGCCGGAAGCAAGCTACTCCGAGAAGGCCGCCCTGCTCTGGGCAGTGGGAAATCCGGAGGCGAGCCTGGTCTACTTCAAGGACTTTGAGGGCGTCCTGGAAGCGGCAGCCTCCGGGAGCATCGATGCCGGCGTGGCTCCCGTGGAGAACAGCCTGGAGGGTGCCGTCACCCTGGTGATGGACCTGCTCATCCGATTGGATGTGGTGATAATCGGAGAGGTCAATGTGCCCATCAGGCACTGCCTGGTGGGCCGGGGCAATGGGGCCGTCAAGGTGGTCCTCTCCCATCCCCAGGCCCTGGCCCAGTGCCGCCGCTTCCTGCGAGAGCAGTATCCCCAGGCGGAGATCAGGACCACGGGCTCCACCAGCCACGCCGCCCGGCTGGCCCAGGAGTTTCCTGAGATGGCAGCCATCGCCGGAGCCGATACCGCAGAAAAGTACGGCCTGAAGATCCTGGCCAGGGAGATCCAGGATGAGAAGGAGAATGTCACTCGCTTCATAGTGGCGTCAAAAGCCGGGGCAAAGGCCACAGGCAGGGATAAAACCTCTCTGGTCGTCTACCTGGACAAAGACCGCCCCGGCGCGCTCTATGCCATCTTGCAGGAGTTTGCCGGCCGGCAGATCAACCTGACCCGCATCGAGTCCCGACCCAGCCGGAGGGGGCTGGGAGACTACTACTTCTTCATCGACCTGGAGGGGCACGTCGATGACAGGCTGGTGGGCGAGGCCATCGCCGCCATAAAGGAGAAGGCGGCCCTGGTTAAGGTGCTGGGCTCCTATCCCCGGGCGTAAGATAGCAAGCGCCCATAGCATGCGCCCTCCCAAACCTTTATCTCCTATTACCTCTACCCCCCTTCTCGCACCGGAATGTGACCCTTTGGTCGAACCGGTTAAGGTGAAAAGAATGAGGTCTTTTTACAGTTATATCGGTGAAGCCTGGTCCTCTCCCCGAGAGGGCTACGTAGGCGCACTGAGGCAGGACAGGCTCAAGGCCTGGCGCCAGGATAGCACCGTTCAGAGAATCGATAGGCCCACCCGTTTGGACCGGGCGCGCGCCCTGGGCTACAAGGCCAAGCAGGGAATAGTCGTGGCCCGCGTCAAGGTGAGAAGAGGCGGCCGCAGAAAGTCCCGTTACGAGAGGAACAGAAAGACCAGCAAGATGGGCGTCAACACCATCACCATGGCCAAGTCCATCCAGAGGATTGCGGAGGAGAGAGCCGGCAGAAGGTTCCGCAACATGGAGGTCTTAAACTCCTACTGGGTAGCCGAAGACGGCAGACAGAAGTTCTACGAGGTAATCTTGGTTGACCCGTCCTCACCCAGCATCATCAGCGACAAGGAACTCAACTGGGTCTGCAATGACGTTCACCGCGGCAGGGCCGTGCGCGGCAAGACCAGCGCCGGTCGCAAGGGCAGGGGCCAGAGGCATAAGGGCTTCGGCACAGAGAAGACCCGTCCGGGCATAAGAGCCCACGACGGCAAGGGCAAGTAGGCCGGTAAGAGTGATTGACAGGATCTCCTTCCGGGCTTTTGTGGCCGCCACGGAGGACGAAGGCCGCGTGCGCGAGGCGCTCTCGGTCTTCCTGCCCCTGGATAAAATATCCTGCATAAAAGCAGAGGGCCATTTCGGAAACGAGATCAAAATACTGGAGGGGTCTCTTCGCAAGAGAGAAGCCTCCTCCTTCTTCACCATCCTTCGCGAGCAGCTCTCCCCAGAGGATCTGCTGGCACTGCGTCGGGAGCTGCCGGAGAGGCTGGAGGGCATGGGCCGCTTTCACCTGCGCCTGGACAAGCAATCGGCCTACCGGGGCCTGGTGCATTTGACCGACTCCAAGGACGCCCTGGACGTCAATATCCTCGTCAAGACCTTCCCCGCCCGACGGGATGAGGCCTTGAAGATCTTAAGCGATCTCATATGAGCTATTACGAAATCGTCAGAGCTTTTCCGGAATCTTCAGCCTCAGCCAGCCGCCTGGCCCTGACGGCAAGACAGTTGGGCTATAGAGGCATCATCATCTGCAACAGCGATCCGGGCAGGATATTCGGGCTACAGGCCGCCCAGATGATCAAAGGCATCGAGGTAATCGTGGGCGCCGAGGTTGGCAGGGCAGGGATGGGGGCCAGCAGGTCAGGCTCCGGCGCGGACGCCTCTGCCGCCGGGCCGGGACGCCCGTCCAGCCATAACGGGGCCAGAGCTATCAAGAGCCGCGTCGCCTCCCTGCGCCCCAAATATCCATTTCTGGCTGTGCAGGGCAGCAGCGACGAGACGGTTCGCGCCGCCGCTGAAGACCCCAATGTAGATATGCTCCACCATCCCTGCGAGAGCCGCCGCCCCCTCAATATCGCTACGGCAAGGGCCGCCCGGGACAATTGTCTGGCCGTAGGCTTTGATTTGAGCCCCATGATCCACCTGCGCGGCAGCTCGCGAGCTAGATGGATGCAGTCCCTGCGACATAACCTGGACCTGGCCGGCAAGTTCCGTCTCACCATCATGATCACTATGGGGGCGAGCTCGCACCTGGACCTTCGCTCTCCCCGGGACATTTTGGCCCTGGCAGAGGCGGCAGGATTTGATCCTGCTGCTGCCGAAGAGGCCCTGACCCAGCCGGGCAGGATAGTGAATTTGAATCGCAGAAAGTGGCTCGGCCCGGGGGTGGAGCTCTTATGAGAAGCAGGCTTCCCGTGCTGCGGGAACGGAGACGGTATATGGCCTTTGAGGTGGAGGCAGAAGGGGAGATCCTGCCCAAAGACCTGATGAGCGAGATCCACGCCTCCCAGTTCTCCCTGTTCGGCGATCTGGGTGCCGGCCATAACCGGCTCAAGCTGATCTCCTTTGACGGCCGCCGCGGACTGCTCCGCTTCGGACATTGCCGGGAGATGGAGACGCGGGCGGCACTGGCCTGTATTCATTCCGTGCGGGGCGTCAGAGCCGCGCTTCATACAAAAGGGATCTCAGGGACAATCAAATCCGCTAGAGAAAAGTATTTACCAAGACTGAGTAAAATATGTGCTGAAAGCGACGGAAGAAGA
>DAOPZB010000072.1:0-8347 GCA_035353195.1 Methanothrix sp.
CATCACAATAAATGGGGCGATCTGCTCAGCTCTTGCAGCGACCATTTCCAATCAGTTCATTTGTAGTCTTCTCTGGGAGGGAAGAATGTGTCCACCACCACGCTCTTCTCCAGGGCGACTGCCGAATGGGGAACGGAAGATCCGGCAGAGTAGCTGTCTCCCGGGCCCAGCTCCCGGCTCTCGCCGTCTACGGTGATGCGAATCCTGCCGCGGGCCACATAGCCGGCCTGATCGTGGGGATGGGTGTGGCTTGGGATCTCGACACCCATCTCCAGGTCGAAGCGGCAGATCATCAGAGCACCCCCACTCACCAGGGTCCTGCGAACCAGTCCCGGAGCCATCTCCACCGGCCTTGCCTCAGAATAAGGAAAGAACATGACTATTTGGCCGCTGCAGCCTCGCGGCGGGACGCGGCAGTCGGCTCTCCCGGCTCGCCCCGGATGAAGCTGTTTACCATCTCCTTGGCCACCTCATCGGGATACTGCACCGGCGGATGTTTCATAGTGTAGGCGGATATGGACAGAATCGGCCCTCCCATCTTTCGGTCTTTAGCCAGCTTGCAGATTCTTATGGCGTCGATGCTGCTCCCGGCGCTGTTGGGCGAGTCCTCCACCGACAGCCTCAGCTCCAGATTGATGGGCACGTCCCCGAAGATCCTGCCCTCCATCCTCAGGAAGCAGACCTTATTGTCCTTCTGCCATGGCACATAGTCGGATGGGCCGATGTGAATGTCGTTGGCGTCCAGGGGCACATCCAATATGGACTGGACGGCCTCGGTCTTGGATATCTTCTTGGATTTGAGCCGCTCTCTGTTAAGCATATTGAGAAAATCGGTGTTTCCGCCTATATTGAGCTGATAAGTCCTGTCCATGACGCAGGCCCGGTCCTTAAAGAGCTGGGTGAGGGCGCGATGCACAATGGTGGCTCCGATCTGGGATTTGATGTCGTCGCCCACGATGGGCACGCCGGCCCGGCTGAACCTTTCCGCCCACTGGGGATTGGAGGCGATGAACACGGGCATGCAGTTGACAAATCCCACACCGGCATCCAGGGCCGCCTGGGCATAGAAAGCCGTGGCCTGCTCCGATCCCACGGGCATGTAATTGACCAGAACGTCGGCTCGACTCTGCTCAAGTATGAGCCGGACGTCGCACGACTCCTTTTCAGCCACCAAGAACCTCTTGTCCTCGGCGTAATTGAGCATATGAGGGGCAAAGCCGTCCAGCACCGGCCCCATCTTGACCTCCACTCCTTTGTGGGGAACATCTGGATAGAAGACCTTGGTGCAGTTGGGAGGAGCGAATATGGCCTCGGATATATCCCGGCCCACCTTTCGCGCATCTATGTCGAAGGCGGCCACAACATCTATATCGCCGGCTCTATACCCACAGATGTCGTAATGCATGAGCCCGATGCATTCGTTTTCATCAGCATGTTTGTAATATTCTATCCCCTGAATAAGAGAACTTGCGCAGTTTCCCAAGCCCGCGATTGCCAACCTTATCTTTTTCAACCTCTTTTCCCCTCCTGGGTCAAATGAAGCTAGGAGACCTGAATTCGGAGTCGCAGCTTCGTATAAATGCAGGACATATATAACATTATAGCTTCAATTTCAATAAGGATCTGCAATTTGATATGACCTGCAATTCGCCCGAGCGGCTAGCCTAGTCTTCTACAACCGGTGCCAACAGGGCGGCGAGCAGCGTCGAGAGCTCCCCCACCATCTTTTCCCGGCCAGCATCGTCATCCTTGTATTCTATGCTGTATGTTTTTGGAATATCCCTAAGGTATTTTGAGCCTTGCGGGTGAATGAGCACGGTCTCTTTTCCCAGTGTATGGGCTATCCCCAGGCCGTACATCACAGTAGCATCGGCTCCTGTGAGGTCGGCAACTATCGCTCCTGCATAATTGATGGACTGCCACAGATCTCGCACTGCAGATCGTCCCGCCCTGATGTCTCCGGCCCGCTCAACTGCCAGATTGGTTCCTTTGACGGCATTGATGACGGCCTGTTCATTTCCTTGCAGACCTGGATCTTCTGGCAGCAGCAATAGCAGAGTCCTTGTAATCTTTAGCTGGTTTGACGTCCCGAATATGGGACGGGTGCGCATGAGATCCAGCATCTGCTGCAATCTCAGAAACTCCGATTCGATGTGATCTGAAGCAATGGCTCTCAAAAACTGCTGGCGGTCTGCTGCAGACTGCTTTAGCATGGCTGCCGGAAATTGGATAATAAATGCATCATCAAAGCGGAACTCCCATTGGGCACTTCTGGCCACCTGCTGTGGAGTGAGGATCATATCCTGTCGGGAGAAGTAGCTGGCAAGCCTGTTTTCCAGACGGATCTGGCCTATGATATAGAGGCTTTGTTTATCGAGAATAGCCACCATGCTACAGGGAAGCTGGCTCCTGGCGATGCCTTTATGCAGATGCCTCTCTTCAGCCAGAAAGTCCACTGCTGCCATGAACTCATCCATCATGCAGTCCACTGCCGCTAACAGCTCCGGCGTCATATCTCCGGTTCTTATTCTGTTTTTTTCGTTTAGCATAGATCACACATCCCTAAGATCCTTCCACATCCGTACGGCATGCATTCCCGGCCCGTAATAATGTCTGACCAGCTCCCTCTCCCGGTAGCCGGCTCTTCTGTACAGCTCCACCGCCTCCGGGCTTTCTAAAGAAGCCTCAAGCCTCACGGCCTGAGCACCCTGGTCGGCCAGCCTCTCCTCCAGGGCCAGTATCAGCCTTCTGCCGATGCCCATCCTGCGATAATCGGGATGCACGTCCAGGGTGTAGACGGCTCCGGCCAGGCCGCTGGCATATCCCATGACAAAGCCCAGCACCCGGCCCTCCGGCAGGCAGGCTACCAGGGACACGGCATAGCGTATCAGATAGGAGAACATGCCGGGAGGAAACGCAGCCTCTTCCGGGAAGCAGAGCCCTTCGATCTGCACGATCTGGGGCAGGTCCGCAGGCTCAGCTCTCCTGATCATCATCTCTTTAGGGCTGACCCGCCGGAGACCTGCCTAAGCACTTCGCCATAGGCTCCGAATACCTCAGGGATATCGATCGTGCCGATGACGTCCACGATTCCCAGAGCGAGGGCTGCCTTTCCCTCGATGATGATGGGGGCCACGGAGACGGGTATTCCTTTGTAGGCTCCGACCTCGGGAGTGACGCGAATGCTCTTGCCGGTGCGGATAACCTCTTCCAGGATCGGCCCGCTGTAGCTTCTGTCGATAACCTGGCCCTTCTCCACCCGCACGCCCGGCGCTCTCGCGCTCCGCATGGTGACGGGGAGCCGGACGATCTCATTTATGGCCAGGGCAAGGGGGGCCAGATCGTCAGGTCCGGCCTCTTCGGATAATGCAAGTCGGGACATGGATGGAATATTGGGCGGCTATTTAAATAAACTATGCCCTTCTGGTGAGCAACCTGGCCTGAAAGCCGTGATACTTGGCAAAGCCCTCAGCGTCCCTTTGGCTGAGCGTCTGGGAGTCGAAGGAGACCATATCCTGAGAGTAGAGGGCATCAGGAGAGCGCCGGCCCACGGATATGGCATTTCCGCAATACAGCTTCATCTTCACTGAGCCGTTGACCCTCTTTTGCGACTGGTCCAGGAAGGCGATGAGATCGGGGTAGAGGGGATCGTTGACCAGGCCCATGTAGGCCAGCTCCGACCAGGCCTCGTCCACCATGACCTTGAAGCGCAGCTCGGCGCGGGATAAGACCAGCCGTTCCAGGTCCCTGTGGGCCGCGAGCAGGATGGTAGCCGCGGGATGCTCGTAGTTCTCGCGAGCCTTGAGGCCCAGCACCCTGTCCTCCACCATGTCCGTACGGCCCACGCCCTGTTCGCCGCCTATCTGGTTGAGCCTTTCAATCAGCTCGACTCCGCCAAAAGCTGTGCCGTCCAAAGAGACGGGGACACCGCCTTCAAAGCCGATCTCCACAATGCGAGCAGGCCGCCCAGCATCAGGCTTCTTCGTCCAGCCGTAGATCTCCTCAGGCGGCTCGAAGTAGGGGTCCTCCAGCTTTCCGCCTTCGATGGAACGCGACCAGATGTTCTCGTCTATGGACCAGGGCTTGTCCTTGGTCACAGGGACCTCTATGCCGTGATCGCGGGCGTAGTCTATCTCCCACTCCCGGGAGAGGTCCAGCTCCCGCATGGGGGCGATGACCCGACAGTCGGTTGCCCGGAAGATGGCCTCGAATCGCAGTTGATCGTTGCCGCGGCCGGTGCATCCGTGCGCCAGGTTCTTTATGCCCTTCTTCCCGGCAATCTCGACAGCTTTGGTGGCGATGAGCGGCCGGGCGATGGCGGTCCCGAGTACGTAACCCTCGTAAGAGCCGTTGGCCCTGATGAGGGGGAAGATGTAGTCTTTGACGAACTCCTCTCTTGCATCGATGACATAATGCTCGTCCGCCAGTTGCTTTGCCCGCCTGTTTCCGCGCTCGATATCCGACCGCGGCTGGCCGACGTCCACCAGGACGGTAATGATTCTGTCAAATCCATAGCGCTCTTTGAGCAGGGGAATACAGACCGATGTATCCAGGCCACCGGAATAGGCCAGTACAACTTCAGACACTTTGAGTTCACCTTTTTCCATTCAAGTGGCTGGGTTGATTTAACTCTATCTCTCCATGCAGCGATAACTCTATAACTGCTACCAAAAAAAAGGGAGCATAATGACCCAGCTTATCAAGACGCCTGCCCTGAGCGTAGACTTCAATCGAGATCTATGCGCCATGCAGGCATCGGGCGCTTTAGCCAGGATTGTCCAGCCGGTTTTAGAGATGATCAACAACAGGCTAGAAGAGGAGAAGCCGGCCCAGGTCAGGCTCAAGGACATTGTGGTCAGCACGTGGCTTCCCCCCATTCCCAGCGGCCCCTTTCAGAGGCTGCTGCTAAATGAAGCAAAGGCGGCCATAGGCCGACCGGTTCCATCCACCCTCTCCATTGAGGTCACCCGGCGCTGCGGGGCAAAATGCGATCACTGCCTCATCCGGGACGGGGAGGGAGAGCTGACCCGAACGGAGATCCTGCGCGTCATCGACCAGGCTTTGGAGATGGGAGCCTGCATCATAACATTCACGGAGGGCGATCCCCTGCTGCGAGAGGACATATTCGATCTGATCAGGCATGTGGATCCAGATAAGGCGGTGGTCAATCTCTTCACTCCGGGGCTCGACCTGACTGTGGAAAAGGCGGTCCGGCTGAGGGAGGCGGGGCTATACAACCTGATCATCGGCGTCTACAGCACCGATCCCCAGGAGCATGACCGGGTGAGAGGAGTGCCGGGAGCTTACGACCGGGCCATAGAGGCCATCAGGACGGCTCTGGATACGGGGCTGCTCGTCACCATGGCCTGCCACATCAAATCCGGCCAGGTATCCCGCATATGCGATCTCTACAATCTGGCAGCAGAGCTGGGTGTGCAGGAGCTGTCCGTTTGGGAGGGCATGCCGAAAAGCCCGGAGGAGAAGCTGACGCTCATCGAGAGGGAGCAGATCCTGGACATCTATCGGAAGATCAACTCCACACCGGGCGGGCCGCGGCTCTTTGCCAATACCTACTTCGAGGGGCAGATGCTGGGCTGCATGGCTGGGCGAAGGTGGATGCACGTGGCCGTGGACGGGAGCGTGAGGGGCTGCCCCTACCTGCGGGAGAGCTACGCCAGCGTCAAAGATGTGAGCCTCAAGCATGCCTGGAAGGCCCTGCGCTCCTCCGGACAGTTCGAGGGATTCCTCTGCCACTGCCCGGCGCAGGATCTCCTCCCATCGGCCGATCCAACTGATTCCAGCTTGCCTTGAATCCTCTTTTTCCAACTATTTTGCTATTCTTCAAGTAGCACGGAAAATTATTAGTACAGACATGCGCTTATCTGCTATGAGGTAAGATATGGGTTTGATCAGCAGCCTCAGGGACAGCCTTGGGAGCTGGATTAACAGGATATTTAAAAAGAAGAGGGCCAAGATCGGGCTATACGGCCCGCCTAACGCCGGAAAGACCACCCTGGCCAATCGAATTATTCATGATTGGAGCGACGGAGAGGCGATGGGCACTGTGTCGCCCATCCCCCATGAGACCCGCCGGGCCATGAGGAAGGAGGGCGTGGTGATCAACGCCAACGGCTCCAGCATCGAGCTGGATATAGTTGATACGCCCGGCATGGCTACCAAGATCGATTTTAAGGAGTTCATGGCCTTCGGCCTTGATGAAGCCGAATCCAAGAGGAGGGCCAAAGAGGCCACAGAAGGCGTGATTGAGGCCATAAAATGGCTCGACGACCTGGACGGAGTGCTCCTGGTCATGGACTCAACTGAGGACCCCTACACCCAGGTAAACGTTACAGTTATCGGAAACATGGAGGCGAGAAAGCTTCCCCTCCTCATCGTGGCCAATAAGATGGATCTGCCCGACGCCTCTCCGGCCAGGATCAAGGCGGCCTTCCCCCAGCATGCCGTGGTGCAGATCTCCGCCCTGGAAGGATCGGATATCGACAACCTGTATCAGGCGATAGCATCCAGTTTCGGGTGATCTTGATGAGAGAAGTTCATATGGACCTTATCTCCGGCGAGAAGCTGGAGAAGATGACCTCCATGGAGAAGATCCGGCTCATCCTGGACAAGGTCAAAACCGGCAAGATTGTGGTCTTGGAGAGCGGCCTTACTCCCGACGAAGAGGTTCGCCTCATCGAGATGACCATGACCGAGATCCGGGTAGACGAGTTCTCAGGAATCGAAATCGAGAGCTATCCCGCCAAGAAGGAGGGATCGTTTTTGGACAGGATATTCGGCAGAAGCCTCAAGGGGAGGATGACGGTTATAGGACCCGCCAATCAGATTAGAACCATTGAGAAGGATAAGTACCAGATCAGCACCAAGGTCTCTGTGGGGGACTAGATGCCTCACATCTGCACCCGCTGCAATAACGTCTTCGACTCCGGTGAGGATATACTGAAGGGCTGCCCGGCCTGCGGCTGGAAGAAGTTCATGTTCGTGAAGAATAAGCCCGGAGAAAGGGCAGAAGGGGTGCAGGAGCAGATCATAAACCAGGCTATGGGCGTCAAAAGGCCGCCGAAAAGGCCGGAGCGGAGCCCGACAAAGTCAAGCCCCACCCTGGGGGTTGCCGACTATGGCAGAGATCGCGGCAGCCATGAGGGCAGTTCCGATCGCAGTGCACCTGCCAAGCAGGAAAAGCCGACGCCGGCCAAAGCAGCCCCGCCGTCTGAGGCGAAAGCCCTGGAGAGCGTCAAGATCACGGGACCTGGAACATATGAGTTGAACCTGCCGTCCCTATTTGAAAGAGACGAACTGATCATGGCGGTCAAAGAGGGAACTTATTTCATAGACCTCACATCCGCCTTCAGAAAGGGCAAAAAGGATTGAAAAATAAAATATTACTACTATTTCTCTAATTTTATCTCAATTTCCTTCCAGCCATCGTTTACGCCCCGCAGGGACAGGGCCATGGCCGCTGCCACATTGCCGATGATCTCCTGCGTGAAAGCATTCAAGGGGATGGCCTTGCCATCCACCTTCATCTCAGCATTCATGGCCGCACACTCTTCAAGCGCCGCCGAATATGGCTATGGGCGGAGTATAGACCGAGGGGTTGGCGGCCACTGCCTGCGGCAGGGTGAAGACTGAGCCGGCCTGGCTGGTGGTATTTCCATTCTTAACTGCAAACATGGGGGTCACCGTCACGGGGCTTGATCCCTTGATCATGGTGGTGGAGACATTGAGCTCGGCTTTCTTTCCCAGGGTGCTCAGGTCGAGCACATCGCTATTTGTGTTGCCTCCCAGTGACGTCGGGGCAATGGTGGGCATGGTGGCCGAGACTTTAGGCAGGGAGACGGGCTCCATGACCGGTTTCTTATTGAGAGTGCTCAAATCCAGGACATCGGCTGCGCTTGCTGAGATAGCAGCGCTTGCCAGAAGAACTGTGACGACGAAGATTGAGAGAATTAACTTCATATTGGATAACCTCCTTTGTCTATGGGCGCGATATCATAAACCCTTTTCCAGGTACGTGAGCTTTAACCATTTATTCCTTTTGCTTTCGCGAAGCGATCGGCCAATTCCCTGAATTAGGAATTTGCTCACGGATTATAGTTCGCAAAACGCCCAGCGGAAGGAAAAAAAAGAGTGACTGCCGGATCACACTAGCAGTCTATTCCATCGCAGATCGGCTGGATCTTATCCGGCACGGGATTCTCATGGAACTTGATGGTCTTTTCGGCCTCGAAGGTTCCGGTGAACATCTCGTGGGCTTTTATGTCCTTGTAGAAGATCTTATGCCACTTGGCATCGGTGCCCCAGGTACCATTGAAGGAGTTCTTGGTCT
>DAOPZB010000073.1:0-8041 GCA_035353195.1 Methanothrix sp.
CCAAGACCAATATGCTGGGGCTGGCCAGGGGCGTGGGCCGGGAGATCGCCCAGATCAATGAATACGAGACGGCTCTCATAAATGAGCACGATGCCGCAGTATTCATCTTCGGCAACTTCCAGGAGTGCATCAAGAAGAAGGAGAGCCTGTACAGGAACATCAGCGTTCCCGTGGTGGTCACGGGTGGACCGCAGATTGCCGCCGCGGACCTGCCCTATGCCTTCGATTATGTGCCCTCCATTGGTCGCGTCGCGCACAGAGCCAGGAAAGCCACGGAGATCGGCTCACTAGATCAAATAGTCGAGTCAGTGGGAAAGGCCCTGGACAGGACCAGGACGGCCATAGCCAAGGACCCGCTCACCACATCGCCGCCCCGGGTCATGGATGCCGTGCGCGAGCAGGTGCCTGATGTGGAGTACTCCTATTCGCCGCTGCCCATAACTCTCAATCTGACCGGGGTGCGGATAAAGCTGCCCTATGAAGCCTACAAAGAGGCGGTAGCGGCGGTGACGTTCGACGAAGGGGTGAAGCTAGGTGAGATCGCCTCCATAAGGCCGTCCCGAATGAAGGATTACATATTGCTGAGAATACTGCCCGCCTCCGAGACGGGATTTGTCTTCTGAGCAAATTGACCGGGAGAATGAGACAATGAGCTTTGAGGATGAGCTGGATGCCATTTTGGTCAAGGGGAAGGAGAAGGCGGCAGAGGATATCTTGAAGGCGGTGGAGGACACTTACGGAGAGATTCCCTACGTCTTTCAGTTCATGAAGGACAATCCCGAGATATTCATCACCAAGGTGCTGCACAACAATGCCATCCAGAGAAGCTCAGGTCTCGATGCCCGGACCATCGAACTGATATCGGTGGCTGTCTCCGCTGCCATGAGGTGCAGCCACTGCCTGAAGCTTCACATTCGCATAGCATCCAACCTGGGAATTCCAGATGACCAGATTGCTGCCGCTGTATTTCTCGCCGGAAATCTGGTGAACGCCAGCGTTCTGGCCACCGCCACCCGCCACATCGATGAAGAGCGAGAGGTCTGCCGGGTATGCGAGATCAACAGCCAGGCATGTGACATACATGGAAAAAGCGATAGGTGAGATGGATATAAACCGGTGCAATTCATTGATCCTTCGCATCATCGCCGTGGGCCGGCTCAGAGAGAAGCACTGGCAGGATGCTGCTGCCGACTTTGCCCGCCGCCTCCGCCCCTACGCCCGCCTGGTTATAGAAGAGGTGGCAGAGGCCCGCATTAAGGACAATCTATCCGCCGCCGAAGAGGAGAAGGTCATCCGGGAGGAGGGCCATGACATCGCCGGGAGGCTCGGGAAGCATAACGGGCCGGTGGTGGTTCTCGATCGAGCCGGCAATGCCCTTGATTCAATGGAGCTGGCTGCCTGGATAAATGATGCCACGCTGGAGGGGGCCGGCGAAGTGGCCTTTGTCATCGGCGGCCCTCTGGGCCTCGCCCCGGAGATAATCAGGAGGGCGGACCTGTTGCTCTCCTTTTCCAGGATGACATTTCCCCATCAGTTGATGAGAGTCATACTTCTGGAGCAGATCTACCGCAGCTATCGCATAATGCGAGGCGAGCCGTATCACAGATAAAGAAAATCCAGACTCACGGCTATTTTGCGTGGCTTTTCTTGGATCATCCGGTTGTTAGCCCATCTCTGTGCGTTCTCTGTGCCCTCTGTGTCTCTGTGGTGAAAACGTCATTAGCAACTGGTTATCGCAAATTGCCCACGAGCGGGGAAAAAATTCTAATTGTTGGAGCGGCTGGCGGTGGCGTTGCCGCTCTCCGCCAGATCCTGTTCGCTGAACAGCTCGTAGCTGCCCTGCATGTCATCATCTGCCAAAGCCATCTCCAGATGGTAATCCTTCTTGCTCTGGCTGACCTTGACGATCAGGCTGACGGCCTCATCCGAAACAGATCCTGTGGCGGTGGCCGGCGTATCTGATGAGCCCTCCTCCAGCGTTCCGTAGCCCTGCAGCCGGTCTTTGTTCTGAATCAAAATCAAATCGATGGCTTTTTTGGCTCCCCCGGCCTCCAATGTGACAGACCATTTTCCATTGATATCGGGAATAGCCTGTTCGGCCAACGTGGCGCTGCCCGCCGTCTCTCCGCCATTCGGGGCGGCGTCTGTGCTTTCGGTGGCATTTTTCTTTTCGCGGCTACCACTATCCACGGCAGATCCATCGGAATTGGCCGTGGCGCTGCTTCCCGTGGAAGAGGCCACCGCCTCGTCGAAGATCGGGTCGGTGAGAAAATCAGTGTTGTCTCGAATCACCCATTTTCCGCAGCCTGCCCAGGCAGGACCGGCCAAAAGGACGGCCACCAAGGCCAGGATTGATGTTACGCAAATTATGAATTGAGGCTTCATCCGCCATCACTCCTCATGAGGCAAATCTGCTGGCCGTGGCATTTCCTTTCAGAGATAGATCCTCTCCGGTGTACATCTCGTAGCTGCCGGAGACTGTCCTGTCCACCTTCACCAACTCCAAATTGATGCTCTTGTCGACCTTATTTCCAAATTCGCTGATCACAGTCCAGACATCAAGGCTCAAAGAATTGCCGGATACCGATCCTCTGGCGCTGACGGCAAGCTTGCTGTCCTTTTCATTGAGATTGCCCGCGCCCATCACGCTGCCGTCCGTCTGGATGAGGCTGAGATCAAGCGTCTCCCCGGGCCGGTCCAGCTTTACAGTCCACTTTCCCTCCACATCCATGTTCTCCGACTCCTCAACGGCAGTCTCCTGTACTGGCTGGGCATCCATGGATTGAGAAGAGCCCTCTGTGCTCACGACAGCCTTGGGGGTGGGGTCGGGCATATCCATATTCGGCCCGCTGGATTTGGCGACTGTGGCCGTTCGTTCATCCGGAGCTACCCTCGGCTTGTTCGAAATGGAGTCGGATGTCTTGGAGGAAGGATGATCGGCGGAATCGGAGAACGCGGTATCTGATGTCGCCGAAGGCGAGGGGTCTGCATCCACTGCCGCGGCGGATGTCGCTGATGAAGAGGCAGCGTTTATGGTATAGCCGGTCTCCCGGCGGTCTTCAGAGCCCGCCGAGCCGGCGCGCTTTGCTGCGACCACAATTCGGCTCTCTCCGGCATCGTCATTCGTTGTATTCCACGTCCAGGAATTGCCCTCGATCCAGCCGGTCATGTCCACCAGCCTGCCGCCGGTAGATGGCCCGCTGAGCAGAAAATCGTAAAGTATCTTTTCATTGCCGGAACTCGTTGCCTGTGCCGTCCAGAGGATGGCAGCGCCGGCACTCTGCGGCCCGGGCCTGTCGGGGCTCAGGCTCTCTATGCTGGCATTCTTGCTCTTGCTGGCAGCCGATCCCAAAGATACGGCCGCCTTGGCATTGGCCAGGGCGCCCGCATCCGAACTCGAAGCTCCGGATGCTGCCTGATTTTGATTCTTGCTCACAGAGAAGTCTGTGTCGCCGGTCGTATCGCCCATCCAGTTAGTGCCGCATCCAGTTCCTGCGAATGCCGGAAAGCTGAGAAATGAAGAAGCCGTGAGGCATAAGAGCAGGGCTAGGGAAAGGGATGATCTCTTGCACATCATCTATCCTGAACCTCCACCATTCATCACGAGCATCGAACTTCAACGGTTTAAAGCTTGCCCTTGGAACGTCATTCAACGAAGTTGTTTGCCGACGGACCATAGGACCGCCTTCCGTCCGGACTTGCCTCTCGTTAGCTTTATCAATCATTAAAGATTTTTACGTCAGAACGGCCTGGTGGCCTTAGGTGATTGAACATGAATGCGTGGGATCGCTTTATTTGGTAAAATACGATTTCTAGACACCACATTACGTGATGGTGAACAGACGCCGGGCGTCTCGCTCGGCCTGGATGAAAAGCTGGCCATCGCCCAGGGGCTCGACTCACTGGGTGTGGACGTAATCGAGGCTGGCTCCGCCATGACATCCGCAGGAGAACGCCTGTCCATAAAAGCGGTTGCCGATTTTGGCCTGAAGGCGGAGATCTGCAGCTACGTCCGGGCCCTCAAGTCGGACGTCGACGTGGCCTTGGGCTGCGACGTGGACTCCGTGCACCTTGTGGTTCCGGTATCCGATCTTCATATCGAGCGCAAGCTCAAGTCCGACCGGAAATCGGTGATCAATCTGGCGGTAGCGGTAACGGAATATGCCAAGGACCACGGACTGGTTGTGGAGCTGTCCGGGGAGGATGCCAGCCGTGCCGATCTGGACTATCTGACGAGACTGTACATGGCCGGAATCGAGGCCGGGGCGGACAGGCTTGCCTTCTGCGATACCGTGGGTGTGCTGGTTCCAGAGGTCACGACCCAGGTCTTCTCCAGGCTCTCCCAACTGGGGGCTCCGGTGAGCGTCCACTGCCATAACGACTTCGGCATGGCCACAGCCAATACCGTGGCTGCTCTTCGATCCGGCGCCTCCCAGGCGCACGTGACCGTAAACGGCATAGGTGAGAGGGCGGGAAATGCCAGCCTGGAAGAGGTGGTAATGACTTTGGAGTCCCTGTATAAGATCGAGACAGGGATCAAGTGCCAGGACATCTACCAGCTCTCCCGGATGGTGTCGCGCATGACCGGCCTGCCGCTGGCTCCGAGCAAGGCCATAGTGGGTGAGAATGCTTTTACCCATGAGGCGGGAATACATGTGCACGGCCTGCTGGCTGACACCAGCACCTACGAGCCGATTCATCCGGAGACTGTGGGCAGAAAGAGGCGCATAGTGCTGGGCAAACATGCCGGCAAAGCCTCGGTGGAGCTGGCCCTGCGCGAGTTCGGCCTGTCCGTCAGCGACCAGCAGCTCGGCCAGATTGTGACCAAAGTAAAGGAGCTGGGAGACAAGGGCAAGCGAGTCTCGGATGCCGACCTGCAGACCATAGCCGACACGGTGCTCTCCATCCAGATGGAGCCCAAGGTCAAGCTGCAAGAGGTGACTGTGGTGGCAGGCAATACGGTGACGCCCACCGCCTCGGTCAAGCTGCAGCTCAACGGCACTGAGAAGCTGGAAGCGGGAACGGGCGTCGGACCGGTGGATGCGGCAATAAACGCAGTGAAGCGGGCCATATCCGGAGTGGCCGATGTGCGGCTAGAGGAGTATCATGTGGACGCCATAACCGGCGGAACAAATGCAGTAGTGGAAGTATGGGTGACGATGGCAATGGCAGACAGAAAAATAACGGCGCGCGGGGCCGACGCCGACATAATCATAGCATCGATCGAGGCGGTGCTGGAGGGCATCAACCGGCTGATGCGCCTGGAAGAGGAGGATAAAGCCAAATGTCTAAGATGACGGGAGCGCAGGCGGTACTGGAGAGCCTGAAGAGAGAGGGCGTGGATGTGGTATTCGGCCTGCCCGGTGGGGTGCTTCTGCCCCTCTACGATGCCATCTACCAGTCGGACATCCGTCACATCCTTGTCCGGCACGAGCAGGGGGCGGCGCACATGGCCGACGGCTATGCCCGGGCTACGGGAAAGGTTGGCGTGTGCATCGCCACCTCCGGGCCGGGGGCCACCAACCTGGTGACAGGCATCGCCAATGCCTACATGGATTCGGTGCCCATGGTGGCCATCACCGGACAGGTCAACACCTGGCTGATCGGAAAGGACGCTTTTCAGGAGGCGGACATAACCGGCATCACTCTGCCCATCACCAAGCACAATTACCTTCTGCGGAGCGCCAAAGACATCTCCCGCGTCTTCCGGGAAGCCTTCTTCATCGCCCGGACGGGCAGGCCCGGACCGGTGCTCATCGACCTTCCCCGTGACGTGACGGTAGATGAGGTGGAGTTCTCCTGGCCGGAGGTGGACCTGCCCGGCTATCACCCTTCGGTGAGGCCGCACGAGATGCAGATCAAAAAGGCGGCTCGAGCGCTTATGGAGGCGGAGAGGCCGGTGATCTATGTGGGTGGTGGAGTCAAGTACGCCAGCGCACATAAAGAGCTCTTCGACCTGGCGACTAAGGTGAACGCCCCGGTCACAACCACCCTCATGGGCATAGGCTGCTTTCCCGAGGACCATGCCCTCTCCCTGGGAATGCTGGGAATGCACGGCACCAAGTATGCCAACTACGCCGTCCAGGAGTCGGACCTGATCGTGGCCATTGGAGCCCGCTTTGACGACCGGGTGACGGGCAAGATCGCCAGCTTCGCTCCCCGGGCCAGGATCGTGCATATCGATGTCGACCCGGCGGAGGTAGGAAAGAACGTGCGGGTGGACGTTCCCGTGGTGGGAGACGCCAGGAGCGCTCTTCTCGGACTGCTCAAGGAGGTCGGACCCAAGCCGAAGGGCCCCTGGAATGAGAAGATCGACGGCTGGAAGAAGGACTATCCTCTGCGCTATATTCCGGATATGAACATCATCAAGCCCCAGTATGTGATTGAGAAGCTGTGCGAGCTGGCACCGGAAGCCATCATCACCACCGAGGTCGGACAGCATCAGATGTGGGCGGCGCAGTTCTTTGTGCACCGGGACCCGACCAAGTTCATATCCTCGGGAGGCCTCGGCACCATGGGCTATGGATTTCCTGCGGCCATCGGGGCCAAGACGGGCCGGCCGGAGTGCGATGTCATCGATGTCGCCGGGGACGGCAGCTTCCTGATGAACAGCCAGGAGATGGCTACAGCCGTGGTCAACGATATCCCTGTGAAGGTGGCGATATTCAACAACGGCTGCCTGGGAATGGTTCGCCAGTGGCAGGAGCTGTTCTTTGAGAAGAGGTATTCGGCCACCATCCTGGGGCGCACCAGTCCCGATTTTGTCAAGCTGGCCGAGGCTTACGGTGCGGTGGGCCTGCGGGCGACGAAGCCCTCCGAGGTCGAGCCGGTCATCAGGGCGGCACTGGCCGTGGACCGGCCGGTGATAATGGACTTCATCGTGAGCCCCGCCGAGAAGGTCTCGCCCATGGTTCCGGCGGGAGCGACTCTCTCCGAGATACTGGAATTGGAGTGGTGTGATGAGGAGCAGCTCTGCCATCTGGAGAAGATCTATGCCGAAGGCAGGAGAGAGGTTTTGGGGCAGGAGGGCTTTTAGATGAAGCACACCATTGCCGTGATAGTGGAGAACAAGTCAGGGGTTTTAACCCGCATCGCCGGGCTGTTCTCCCGCAGGTCGTTTAATATCGAAAGCCTCTCCGTGGGTGCCACGGACAACCCCGACTACTCCCGCATGACCATAACCGTCCAGGGAGACAGAGACGTCTTAGAGCAGGTGATAAAGCAGCTCTCCAAGCTCATAAACGTCATCCGTGTGAGCGAATTGGATGCCGGGGAGTCGGTGGAGAGGGAGCTGGCCATCATCAAGGTCTCTGCCGATAAAGAGAACCGGAGCGAGATCATGCAGATAGTCAACATCTTCCGGGCCAAGATCATCGATGTCTCCCAGAGGTCCATGATCATCGAGGTCACGGGGGATGAGGAGAAGATAGACGCCATCATACAACTGCTGCGCCAGTTCGGAATCAAGGAGCTGGCCCGCACCGGCAAGGTATCGATGGTTAGAGGGGCGAGGGTCATCAAGGCCTGAAAGAAGCCCCGGCCTCTTGCAGTCTTTGTTTCTTTGTGCTTTGACGGCGGCCTTTGAGACCACCGGAAAGGCACAAAGAAAGCACAAAGACTTAAGAGCAGATTGGTCATTTTCTCAATTATTGAATTCAAAATAGCGAAAGGAGGAATGTAATTTGGTGAAGATATACCATGAAAAGGATGCAGACTTGAGGGTGCTGAAAGACAAGACCATAGCCATAGTGGGATGGGGCAATCAGGGGCACGCCCAGGGAGAGAATCTGAAGGACTCAGGCCTCGATGTCATCGCCGCCGACCTGCCGGGCTCCCGGGCCTGGAAGAGGGCGGAGGAGGACGGCGTCAAGGTGATGAGCGTCTCCGATGCTGCCCAGGCGGCGGACTACATTCAGATACTGCTGCCCGACGAGTATCAGGGCAAGATCTACAGGGAGCAGATCGCCCCCTATTTGGAGGAGGGCAAGACTTTAGGCTTCTCTCACGGCTTCAACATCCGCTACTTCCAGATTGTGCCCCC
>DAOPZB010000074.1:0-7895 GCA_035353195.1 Methanothrix sp.
CCAGATGAAAGAAGACAGCAAGATGATTTACAGTCCTTCCGTCATGAGCATAGGATCTGGATACTACGATCAGCACCCAGTTCTATTTAACTCCCTCCTTCGAGAAGAAGATTATATTAAGAACCGCGACAGTCTAAATTCCCTACATCATCTGGTTGATCAGGCTCACGGGCTGGACAAGTTGCTTGATGCCCAATCCGATGCAGAAAACACCTCGATGAGAGTCGAAGAGAATCTTACTGATGGCCGGGCGCACTTCGGAGTGCTCCAACTGAATGGAATCCCTGTAGATGAAGAGCCGGAAGAGGATTCTGAAGAGGAGTCCGAAGAGAAACCAGTGCTGGGATTGGCGATTAAGGCCTGGAAGAAGCCCCTGATCCAAATAGACGAAGACTATATTGGAAGCTTTCACATAAAGAAAAATATGAATCTGCACATAGCATCTGAGGAGGAAGAAAAGGAGGAGTCTTGGCTTCCCTGCTGCTCAGCAGGATTTAGCGACCTCAACTATGCGGACAAGGAGGTCTTTAGATCTGCCAGAGGCATCTTCGATTGCACCTGCTTCCAAGCTCCGGATAAAGCGCAGTTTTTAAAGGACAACTGACGGCTCAATCCAAGAGAAGATATTGCCGCTAAAGCCATTCATGCTTGATTGCGCTCTATAGCGGCATTGAGATCTTCCAGCATTACCGGCTTATGCAGGAAATCATCGGTTCCGGCATTGAGGGAAGCATCTCGATAGACTTCTGGGTCGCAGTCGGTGATGACGATGATCTTAGGGCCATGATCCCATCGTTCGCGAATTATCCTCGTGGCCTGAATGCCGTCCATTTCCGGCATCAATATATCCATGAGCACCATATCGTAATGCTCTCTCTCCAGAGCGGATAAAACCTCCCGCCCGTTGGCTGTGGCCTTTGCCCTCAGGCCGAGCTTCCGCAAGATGAGCTGCATTAAGGTTTGATTGATGGGATCGTCCTCAGCAATGATTATCCTCAGATTTTTATTCATAAAATTCCATCCAAATCATATTAATCATAATTTCGTTTAGTAATAAATCTTTCTATGATCTTGCTACTAAAGATGAATAAGATAGATATTTAGAAGAAATTAATTGTTAAGAAAAACGATTTATACTAAATGCAATCTTAATAATCTTACGTAATATGAGGAATTGATATGAATAAAATCAAATCTTTGGCCCTGGTTACCCTGGCCCTGACGCTTCTTTTATGCGGCCAGGCATGGGCGACTGAATACCCCCTGACCATCACCGACTCAGCGGGAAGAGATGTCACATTCACCATGCCTGTGGAGAGGATAATCGTAACCAGCACCGACGCCGCCGAGGCCGTAGTCATGCTGGGAGCGGCAGACAGGGTGATCGGAGTATCGGATACCGTCCAGAAGAAAGGCTACTACTTCCCGGATCTCAAGAATAAGCAGGGCATCGGCAAATGGAATGCCCTGGATTATGAGATGATAGGTGAGCTTGCCAAAGGCGGAGAGGAGAGCATCACCCCGAACATAGTGGTTATAGGATACAGCTATCCTGACAAGCCCTATGGCATTTACGGCGTAGAAAAGGGATTGGCTCCCTTCGAGAACATCAAGGCTGTGGCTCTGGAGTTCACCAAGCCTGAGAACATCACTCGCGAAATTGAGGTGCTGGGCCAGATACTGGGCAAGGAAGATGCTGCCTCCAAATACATCAATTGGTATGTGGAGAAGAAGGCCTCTGTAGAGCAGGCGGTGGAGGGGCAGAGCATGCCCAAGGTCTATGCTGAATGGAGCTTTACCTCCGATCTGTCCACCCTGGGCGCAGGCTCAGGCTTCGACTCAGTTCTGGGCGCGGCCAGGGGATTCAATGTGGCCAAAGACCTGGGAGACGCCTATCCCAAAGTGGGCTGGGAGTGGGTCGTGACCCAGAATCCCGATTTTATAATTAAGAGGCAGACCCAATCCTCTGACCAGACCCAGATCGGATGGCAATCCGAACCGTCTTCGGATACAGTGAAGCTGCAGTCCGTCCGAAATGAGCTGCTGGCCAGGTCCGGAGCAAGCGGAGTCAATGCCGTGAAGTCGGATCGGGTCTATGTCATGGACTGGGATGTGCTCAATGGCCTCGACCAGGTGGTGGGCATAACCTACCTAGCCAAATTGCTCCATCCCGATGTAGAATTAGATCCCCAGGCCGTTCATAAGGAATACCTGGAGATGCTGGGATTGGAGTATCCCGAAGGTAGGACATTCGTCTATCCGGAGCTATCCAGCCCGGAATGATGTGGCCGTATGCCTGATGATGAATTAAAAGATTTCCTTTTTTTCTTTTTATTTGGTAATACTAATACCAAAATCTTTATCAATGGAGACTTAAATCATTAGGCTTTGATATGTCTAATGGACCCCAAGCAGATAGCCTTTCCCTGAAAGAAGCATACCGGCAATTCATTGGCAGGAAGGTCCTATTTCTGGCGCTTCTGTTGCTGGGCATCCTCCTGCTGTCGGGGGTTGCCGCCACACTGGGCTCTGCTCAGATCAGCGTGGCAGGCGTCTACTCGGCCATCCTGGCCAGGTTCTTTCCGGATTATTTTCAGGCGGACTGGTTCGCAGAGACAATCGTCTGGGGGCTGCGGCTGCACAGGATCATCCTGGCCGTGGTGGGGGGCATGGGCCTGGCCATAGCCGGAGCCGTGATGCAGGGCATACTTAAAAATCCCCTGGCCAGCCCCTTCACCCTGGGCATATCCTCGGCAGCCAGCTTCGGAGCGGCTTTAGCCATTGTCCTGGGGGCGGGCTTTGTGGGTGGGGAATGGCTGATCATAGGCAATGCCTTCGTCTTTACGCTGGTCGCCTCCATGACCGTCTACGGCCTGGCCAAATACAAGGGAATCACCCCGGAGACCATGATCCTGGCAGGCATCGCCATCATGTACCTCTTTCAGGCCATGACCTCATTTCTGCAATATGTGGGCCATGCCGAACAGGTGGCAGAGGTGGTATTCTGGATGATGGGCTCCCTGGGTCGATCCTCCTGGGAGAAGGTGGGCATAGTCTCTGCAACAATTGCCCTGTGCTTTCCCTATCTGCTTCTCAAGTCCTGGGACATCAATGCCCTGGGGGCAGGCGACGAGACCGCCACCAGCCTGGGCGTGAATGTGGAGAGGACCCGGGTGCTGTGCATGATGGCCGTCTCGCTCATCACGGCGAGCGTCATCTGCTTTACAGGCACCATAGGCTTCATCGGCCTGGTCTCGCCTCATATCACCCGCATGGTCATAGGAGCAGACCACAGATTTCTCCTGCCGGCCTCGGCACTGGTGGGCGGGCTGCTGCTCCTGGCCGCAGACACAGCGGCGCGCACTCTGCTCGCTCCGGTGATAATGCCTGTGGGCATCATGACCGCCTTTCTGGGGGTGCCCTTCTTCGTTTATCTGTTCATGAGGCGGAGGAAGGAATTCTGGTGAATTCGGATATGCTGGGGATTCAATATATGATATCAAGGATAATAGTATTAAATAACATGGAATTAGTAATAGGTATCACAACTAAAGGGACAGAAGATGCATGAGATTAGCAATATTGCCGGGAGGCGGCCCCATTGGTTAATATCACTATCAAGAACCTCACATTCAGCTACAACAGCCATAGGATACTCGACGGCCTCAACATATCCATCGAGAGTTCAGAGGTCGTAAGCCTGGTCGGACCCAACGGATCGGGAAAGACCACTCTGCTCAAATGCATGGATAGAATCCTCAGGCCCAAGGGCAGCATTCTCCTGGACGGGCGGGAGATGGAGAGCTTGAGCCGCCAGGATGTGGCCAGGCAGATCGGATATGTTCCCCAGTCCAGCTCCACCCCTCTGGCCACCACGGTCTTTGACACTGTGCTCATGGGCCGAAGGCCGCACATCGGCTGGAGGGTGGGGCAGACGGACCTCGATCGAGTGGCAGAGGTGCTGGAGAGGCTGCACCTGGAGGACCTCGCCATGCGCGACTTCTCCCAGCTCTCCGGCGGCCAGAAGCAGAAGGTTCTGATTGCCAGGGCCCTGGCCCAGGAGCCGGCTGTCCTGCTGCTGGACGAGCCGACATCCAACCTGGATATGCTCCACCAACTGGAGGTGATGGAGACGGTGAGCAGCCTGGTCAGGGAGAAGGGCATATCGGCAGTGATGGCCATCCATGACCTCAATTTAGCCTCCCGCTTCTCAGACCGTCTGGTCATGCTCAAAGATGGCAGCGTCTTCGCAGAGGGCGAGCCGGGGGCTCTTCTCAGCGAGGAGAACATCAGCCGGGTCTACGGCATAGAGGCCATGGTCATGAATGCCATGGGCCGGCCATATGTGGTGCCGTTGCGCTCTTTATCTCTGCCCTCTCCCCCCGTGCTCTCCGGGATTGCTCGATCGGCCAAAGTCAGGGCGGCTGCAGCATGCGATTAGCCTCGCTGACCTGGGCCAGCGACGTCGCCCTGCTCCTGGCTGCTGCCAGGGAGACGGATGTGCAGATATCCGCCTGGACGGCATCTGAACTCAATGATAATAACCTTGCAGAGTGCATCGATTCCCTGAACAGCGCCGATGTCATACTGCTCCATCCGGCTCAGCAGGAGCCTCACTACGATAGCGTCCTCAAAAGGCTGGACGGTAGGGTCCCGGTAATCTCCTTTGGCCTCGATCCGGCTCTCTGGTCCTTTTCCACCGTCTCCGCCAGGATCGTCTCCACGGCCAATGCCTACCTGATCTACGGAGGGGCGGATAACGCCGCCAATATGATTCGCTACATCGGCAAAGAGGTTTTGGGCTGCGACTGTAATTTTGAGCCTCCCAGAGAGATGCTCTGGCAGGGGCTCTATCACCCCGACTTCGACCGGCCTGGCTGCAATAGAGCCTTCCCCACCCTGGCAGACTACTGGCAGTGGCGGCCCAGGAGGCATGAGCACTGTGTGGGCATACTCTTCTTTCGCACCTACTGGGCCAACGGCGACCTGTCCATAATCGACAGCCTGATCCGGGAGCTGGAGAAGAGCTTCGACGTCCTGCCGGCCTTCTGCTTCTCGATGGGCGACCGGGATACGGGAGCCAAATCCAGCGCCGAGGTGGCGGAGGAGTTCTTCCTGGGCAGAGTCGATGCGCTTGTCAACCTCCAGTCCATATTTCATGCCGGCAGCAGCGAGGCCTCTATTCGGGCTCTGCAGAAGCTGAATGTCCCCGTCTTTCATCCTCTGACCGTCTATCACAAGAGCCGGGAAGAGTGGCAGGAGGACGACCACGGCCTGTCCAGCTCGGAGGTGGGCTGGTCTGTGGCGCTGCCGGAGTTCGAGGGGCTGATCGAGCCCATCATGCTCGGCGTGGCAGCTTGTGGCGAGATCTCAGGAATGGAATATGAGAGGCACGAGGCAGTGGCCGAGAGGCTGGAAAAGCTGGTCCGCCGGGTGAAGAGGTGGATTGCCCTTGCCAGCAAGCCCCCGGAGCAGAGGAAGGTGGCTATCATGCTGCACAACAATCCCTGCGCCTCGGCTGAGGCCACTGTGGGCTCCGGGGCCAACCTGGACAGCCTGGAGAGCGTGGCCCGCATCCTAAAGAGCCTCAAGGAGGCGGGCTATGCCGTCGACCGGCCTGCTGCAAGCGGCAAGGAGCTGATTGACGTCATCATGGACAGAAAAGCCCTCTCCGAGTTTCGCTGGACGAGCGTGGAGGATATCGTCAGCCATGGCGGAGCCCTGGCCCTGGCGGATGAGCAGGAATATGAGCAGTGGTTCTCCACTCTGCCGGAGGAGGCGAGAGAGAGGGTCTGCGCCGCCTGGGGCCGGCCTCCCGGAGAGGAGAAGGATGGCGTTGTTCCCGGCATGGTCTATCGGGGCCGGATGGTGATAACCGGCGTCTCCTTTGGCAGTGCCATAGTCTGTGTTCAGCCGAAGAGGGGCTGCGCGGGGGCGCGTTGCGACGGCCAGGTCTGCCGCATTCTGCATGACCCGATGGTGCCGCCGCCCCATCAGTACCTGGCCACATACCACTGGATTGAGGAGACATTCGGAGCGGATGTTATGATCCATGTGGGAACGCACGGCAACCTGGAATTTTTGCCCGGCAAGTCCGTCGGCCTCTCTGGGAGCTGCTTTCCGGACATCGCCGTCGGGGACGTGCCCTATCTTTACATCTACAACTCGGACAATCCTCCGGAGGGGGCCATAGCCAAGAGGCGCAGCTATGCCGTTATCGTGGACCACATGCAGACCGCCATGACCGGCTCGGAGGTCTACGGAGAGCTCAAGGAGCTGGAAGATGCCATCGCCTCCTACAACCTGTGCAAAGATTCTGAGAAGGGCAGGGCCCATGCTCTGGAGCATGTCATATTCGATCTGCTGGAAAAGACCCATTTGGACAGGGAGCTGTATCTGGAGGGGCTCATGCAGTCCGGCGCGCCGTTCCAGAGGATCGTCGATCTGGCTCATGAAAAGATATCGCAGATGTATGCCACGCAAATTCCGGACGGAATGCACATCTTCGGAGAGCGACCGGTTGGCGAGAGGCGGGAGAATTTCATCCTCGCCATAGTGCGCTTCGACTCGGAGATGAAGAAATTCGTCTCCAGCCTCGCAGGGGAAATTTCCGACGGCGAAGCGGACGGGCTGGGCCGGCAGTTCATCAGGTCATTTCTGGCGGGCTCAGCCGATCCGGCGGCGGAGGTCCTGGGAGAGCGCCTGAAGAGTCACGATGAAAAGGCCGTCCGTCTCATGAGGGAGAAGGTTTTGGATATCGACCGCAGGATCGAGGCCTCCCGGGAGATGGAGAGCCTGATTGATGCTATGGGAGGAGGGTTCGTCGAGCCGGGACCCTCCGGGCTGATCACAAGGGGCCGGCCGGATGTGCTGCCCACGGGAAGGAACTTCTATTCCCTCGACCCGGCCACTGTCCCCAGCAAAGCCGCCTGGCGGGTGGGCAGGAAGCTGGCTGCACTGCTCATCGAGAAGTTCCGGGAGGAGCAGGGCAGGATTCCGGAGAACGTGGCCATGTACTGGATGGCCAGCGACATCATGTGGGCGGAGGGAGAGCAGCTTGCTCAGATGCTCTTTCTCCTGGGGGCCGAGCCGGTCTGGAAGGGAGGCCGGGTGGCCGGCTTTCGACTGATGAGCATCGAGGAGCTGGGCCGGCCCAGGATAGACATCACCGTGCGGGCGAGCGGCATCACCCGTGACTGCTTTTTCAATTGCATTGAGCTGCTCGACTCCGCAGTCCAGGCAGCGGCTGCCGCCGATGAGCCGGATGAGGTAAACTTCATCAGAAAGCACAACCATGAAGTGGGCGAGGTCGGCGATGTCGGCGGAAACGACACAGGTCTTGTTGCAGCCCCAGGGCCTGCCGCACCCTCCCGCATCTTCGCCAGCAGGCCTGCAACCTACGGAAACGGCGTCAACCTGGCCATCTACGCCTCGGCCTGGAAGGAGGAGAGGGACCTCACCGATGTCTTCATGCAATGGAACAGCTATGCCTATGGAAAGGGCGTTTTCGGAGAGGCGGCGGCGCAGAAGATGGCGTCATTGCTGTCCAGCGTGGACCTGACATTCAACAAGACCGTCACCGACGAATACGACCTCCTGGGCTGCTGCTGCTATTTTGGGACCTACGGCGGGCTGACCAATGCCGCCCGGGAGCTGTCCGGTCATGAGATCTCCACCTATTACGGCGACACAAGGGACCGGGAGAATGCCGGGATCAGGACGCTGGCCGAGGAGCTGTCCAGGGTGGTTCGCACCCGGCTGCTCAATCCCAAATGGATCGAAGGGATGAAGAGGCACGGCTACAAGGGGGCGAGCGACATCTCCAAGCGGGTGGGCAGGGTCTACGGCTGGCAGGCGACCACCGAGGAGGTGGACGACTGGATATTCGACGACAT
>DAOPZB010000075.1:0-7821 GCA_035353195.1 Methanothrix sp.
CCTATCCATTTCTGAGAAGAAGTGGCCCAACAGTCTTCCATCCGTCTCTGTGCGTACTCTGTGTCCTCTGTGTCTCTGTGGTGAAAACGTCGTTAGCCGCTGGCTGTAACTCAATGAGTCCCACGACAGCCACAACAGAAACTAACACGGCCTTTTAGTCACTGATGCGCATACAAAAACGAGCCTTTCGTTCTTTGTGCGTCCTTTGTGAGCTTTATGGTCTTTGTGGTGAAGTATCGGGAAAGATTTTGATTGAGACCTTCAAATCCCCAGCGTCAGCCTCAGCGTGTTTCTCACCGCCGGCGCGAGACCCAGTGTGATCAGCGTCAGCCTGATCAGGCTCCTGGCCGGAGAGACCTCCATCTCCCTGTCTATCATGTACAGCGCCGGCAGCAGCACCAACAGCTTCAGGGGAAACATCACCGCCGCCGTGCCGGACAGGCCAATCAGGGCCGTGGGCACGACGTGCTTTTCGTAGTAGCCGAACCAGTCCACCCCGATGAAGGTTGAGCCGGCGTCGAGCATGTGGGCCCAGATGACCATCATATTGAACCTGTTCCGCAGGAAGCCAAGCCCCGACAGCCGCCTGCTCAGCAGCCACAGGGCTGCGGCCAACGCCGAGCCCAGCAGGAAGACGGCGGGGATGACCCAGCCGTTCACAATTTCCAGCCTGAAGAGAATCGCCAGATTGGCGGCTGCCCAAAGGCCGCCCAAGGCGGCATAGCGGGCGTGGTAACTCTCGCCCCAGATCCTGCGGGCGAAGAGCAGACAGGCAGAAGTCACAAAGAAGACCAGGAAGAAGATGATGGGGGTGATGAGCAGGTACCTCCAGGGCGCAGCCACGAGGTCGGCGTCCTCGATCACCCGCAGGCTGGAGCCGGCCAGGACGTAGGGCAGGCTGGACAGAACCAGCTTATCGTCCATGACCACCCCCCAGCGAGGCAAAAGCCAGAGCAGCGCCAGCAGGGAGAGGCCCAGCAAGGCCGCCCAGGTGACGGTGTCCACGGGATTGTAGGATGTGTCGTGGATTATGGGGTCAATGTAGTACCTCTGCAGAAAGCCCGCCGGGTCGATCACGTCACCTCAAATGGCCATACTCCTATTTATCTCATCTCTGTGCCTCTGTGGTTTTGTTCGGTAGTAGTAGGCTTAATCTTCAGTTGATTCACTAACTAAACCACAGAGGCGCAGAGACACAGAGACAAAAATGCGCCCCATCTCCGGGCGCGATCTTCTCCTCCTCCGGCGGAAAGTATTTATACGTCAAACGTAAAGTCAATCATGTCCATTTTCTGATTTTAGTTGAGGTAATTAGATGGTCGAGGTGTTCAAAGGTACAACTACGGTAGGTGTACTCTGCGATGGAGGTGTAGTCCTTGCATCGGAGAGCCGTGCTACCATGGGCAACTTCATAGCCAGCAGCACCGCCAAGAAGATCTATCAGGTAGATGACCTGATCGGCCTCACAACCGCCGGATCTGTGGGAGACGCTCAGTCTTTAGTCCGCATGGTCCAGGTGGAGGCCAGGCTCTACAGGATGCAGAGGGGCGAGGGCATGACAGTCAAGGCCATCACATCCATGCTGGCCAACATCCTATCCTCCCGCCGCTACTATCCCTTCATGGTCCAGCTCATCATGGGCGGCATGGACCGATACGGCCCGAAGATCTACTCCCTCGATGCCCTGGGCGGGCAGATCGAGGAGCGCAAGGTCGTCTCCACCGGATCGGGATCGCCCATAGCCTACGGCGTTCTGGAGTCGCAGTACACGCCGGGCATCAGCCTGGAGGATGGTACGGTGCTGGCTGCCAGGGCAATTCACAATGCCATGAAGCGCGACTCGGCTTCGGGCGACAAGATCGAGCTCGTCAGAATCACTGACAAATACGAGGAGGTAGGCGAGCCGGAGTTTTCGGAGATTATGAAGCGTCTCTAAAACCTTTTTTGGATGTGTTCCATTGTCTGTAGAAGAAGTACTTTTTGAGCTCAAACGCAAAGTGCAGAGCAAGCTGCCCCCGGACATCAGCGTCACGGGGCTGGAATTTGAGGGGCCGGAGCTGGTCATTTATACCGATGAGCCGAGGAAGCTGGCCGACGACGGAGAGATAATAAGAAACCTGGCCAAGGAACTGCGAAAGCGGGTCGTGGTCCGCCCCGACCTCAAGGTCCTCGCCGAGCCTGAAATGGCCATAGGCAAGATTCAGGAGGTAGTGCCCAAGGAGGCCGTCCTCACCAACTACTATTTCGACGGCGAGACGGGCGAGGTGCAGATTGAGGCCGAGAAGCCCGGGCTGGTCATAGGCCGGCACGGAGCCACTCTGCGCGAGATCACCAAGCTCATCGGCTGGACTCCCAAAGTGGTGCGCACTCCTCCGGTGCGCTCCACCACCATCGCCAACATCAAGGACTACCTTCGATCCGTGCAGAATGAGAGAAAGAACATCCTGCGCACGGTAGGCCGAAAGATCCACAGAGACATTGCCTCCAAAGACCAGTGGATCAGGATATCCACATTGGGCGGCTGCCGGGAGGTAGGGAGAAGCTGCATGCTCCTCTCCACTCCTGAGTCGCGCATCATCATCGACTGCGGGATAAATGTGGGATCGGACGACTCGGCGACCCCCTTCCTCTACGTCCCGGAGGTCTATCCTTTGAGCCAGATCGATGCCGTGGTCCTCACCCATGCCCACCTGGACCACGCCGGCCTGGTCCCCATGCTCTACAAGTACGGCTACGAGGGACCCATCTACTGCACTCCGCCTACCCGCGATCTCTTCGTGCTCCTTCAACTGGACTACATCGAGGTGGCCGGCCGCGAGGGAAAGAGGCTGCCCTACGACTCCTCCATGATTCGCGAGGCCCTCAAGCATACCATCACCCTCAATTACGGCGACGTGACCGACATTGCCCCCGACACCAAGCTGACCATGCACAATGCCGGGCACATCCTGGGCTCTTCCATTGCCCACTTTCACATCGGAGACGGCCTGTACAATGTGGCCTTCACCGGCGACTACAAGTTCGAGAGGACCAGGCTCTTCGACCCGGCGGTCTGCACCTTCCCCCGCCTGGAGACCCTGGTCACCGAGGCCACCTACGGCGGATCGAACAGCCTTCAGCCCTCCCGCAAGGAGGCGGAGATCAACTTAGTCAAGGTGGTGAAAGACACCATCAGCCGGGGCGGAAAGGTCATCATACCGGCCTTCTCGGTGGGACGCAGCCAGGAGGTCATGGTGGTATTGGAGGAGGCCATCAGAAAGAAGGTGATAGACGAGGTGCCGGTCTGCCTGGACGGAATGATCTACGAGGCCACGGCCATCCACACCACCTATCCCGAATATCTGAACAACGACCTGCGAGACCTCATATTCCACAAGGGAATCAATCCCTTCCTGGCCCAGTGCTTTGTGCAGGTGGAGTCTCCCAAGCAGCGCACCGAGATCATCGAGGGTCCCCCCTGCGTGATACTGGCCACCAGCGGCATGCTCAACGGCGGGCCGGTGATCGAGTATCTCAAGAGGCTGGGGCCGGACGATAAGAATACCCTGGTCATAGTGGGCTACCAGGCCGAGGGTACCTTAGGCCGGCGCATTCAGAAGGGATGGAAGGAGCTACCCCTATCCGTGGAGGGCAAAACCCAGACGGTCAAGATCAACCTGGAGGTTACGACAGTCGACGGATTCTCCGGACACTCCGACCGCCAGCAGCTCATGGAATACATGCGGCGCATCTACCCCAAGCCGGGACGGGTTCTAACCAACCACGGCGATGAGGGCAACTGCCTGGACCTGGCCAGCTCCATCTACAAGAGATACAGAATTCCCACCATGGCCCCCATGAATCTGGAGACGGTGAGGCTGATTTGATATGCATTTGATGCATTATCACTTCAAAAGCTTTATCAAATTAAAGGGATAATACCACAGCGAGGTTCTTTGTGACGGGAAAAAGAACGCGGATCATCAACGATCCATCAGATCTGGTCCCATTGTTGCAGGCCTTCGGCTCGGACGTGCACAAGAAGATCTTCGACGAGCTGAGCCGAGAGTGGCACACAGAGCGTGAGCTGGCGGCGCTCATCGGCGACGAGGCCAGCGTCCACAGGAGCGTGGCCATACTCAGGAAGAGCGGCCTGGTCGAGACCAAATGGAGGGTTCCTGAACCCGGAGCCAGCCCGGAGAAGGAGTATCATTCTACCTACTCCCGGGTGCAGGCCAGCTTCGGGGCCACCATGGAGGATTTGAGCGAACTGATCAGCCTGACCTTCATGTCTGATGAGGAGCTGCGATCTGTGACCGAGAGGCTGCAGAAGATGGTAAACGGGGGCAACAATAGCCTCTCCAATCTCTCCCGGGAGACGGGCCTCTCCCAGATATTCATTCGCGGCGTGGCCAAACGGGCGGAGGGCCTGGCGGTGAGGGGCCAGCGCATTGAGCCTTACGTTGAGGATTTTTGATGGCAAGCGTCCTGCAAAGCAAGCGGGAAAGCTCTCGTTTTCAGATTCTGGTTGAGATCGCCGCCCACCAGCCCAACCTGCGGCAGAAGGAAGTGGCAGAGAAGCTGGGCGTCACCCCTCAGGCCATATCCGAGTACATCAAGGAGCTGGTGGCGGACGGCCTGGTCACCACGGACGGCCGGATGCGCTACAGCATCACCAAAGAGGGAGTGGAGTGGCTGCTGGAGAGCGCCGCCGAGCTGAAGCGATATGCTCGGGTGGTGATGGAGGAGATAATCAGCCATGTCTCCGTCTGGACGGCCATAGCCGAGGCCGATCTGGCCGAAGGAGAGCGCATTTCCCTGGAGATGAGGGACGGTCTGCTCTATGCCGGAAGAAAGGAGGGCGTTGAGGCCAGCGGGGTGGTCATATCCGGCGCCCTCGCCGGGGAGGATGTGGGCATCTCCGACCTGTCCGGGCTGATCGGCCTAGATGAGGGCAAAATTCAGCTCTGCAAGGTGCCCCGCATTCAGAACGGCGGCTCCCGCAAGGTCGATCTGTCCCTCCTCAAGAGGATCCTCTCCGGCCAGCCCGGCGAGCCTTCCGGGAAGAGGATGGTGGGCTGCCTGGGAATTGAGGCTCTGGTGGCCCTGCGCAAGGCGGGACGCGAGCCGGATGTGATCTTCGGGGCCAAGGAATTCTCGGTGGAGGCGGCATACCACGGCATCAGCTCTGTCATTGTGAGCGTGGACGAGCAGATTCCGGGGCTGCTCACCCGCCTGGAGTCTGAGGGCCTCAAATACGAGCTTATCGATCTGGCAAGCGGATGAATGAATAAATAAAATGTCTTTTCAGGTTCTGGCTCAGGCGGACAGGTCCCGCATACGATTATTGCCGCAGAGCGGCAGCAAGACTCTCTTTGAAGGATATCTGCGGCTCAAGGATATGCCTCAGGGGCCCAGAGCCTTCAAATTTCTGGTCAAGAAGGGCCAGGAGGCGGAGAGGTTCCTCCCACCAGAGGACGCCATGCGCATGCTGCGCAAAGCATCCGCCATTTACCTCGTCCGCGGCGACAGCCTTATGGAAAAGAAGTTTGTCGAGCTTCTGGAATCCTATCAGCTCCCATACAGGTTTGTGCAGGTCTGCAATCACTGCCTGGGGGAAAATAGGGTGACCTATGTGGACGAGCAGGCCATAACCTACAAAGGCAGGCGCATCTGTGAGAACTGCGCTGCCGCAGAGCTGCTCCGCGAGGCGGACTTTCACAAGCTGGGCAGGGCCGGCAAGGCTCACCTGGCCAGGATATTGAAGACGAGGCGCAATCTGGACGATGTGGTGGGCTTGCTCTCCCTCCAGAGGCTCGACCCGGAGCTGACCCGCTTTGACACCATATCCGCCAGCCGCGAGGAGGCCACTCTGCCTCTGGAGTCCATTGCCCTGCCCAAAGAGCTGATGGAGCTGCTGAAGAGAAGGCTCACCAAGCTATTGCCCGTGCAGTCCCGTTCGGTCAAGGCCGGCCTGCTGGAGGGGCGAAATCAGCTCGTCGTATCGGCCACCGCCACCGGCAAGAGCCTTGTCGGGGAGATGGCGGGGGTGAAAAACCTGCTGGAGGGGAGGGGAAAGCTGCTCTTTTTGGTTCCTCTGGTGGCCCTGGCCAATCAGAAGTTCGATCAACTCTCCGCCTACAATGCCCTGGGCTTTCGGACATCCATCCGGGTCGGCGTCAGTCGCATTCGTTTGGGAAAGGGCAGAAAGATTCCCCAGAGCCTTGACGCCGATATCATCGCCGGCACATATGAGGGCATAGATCAGGTGATCCGCACCAAGAAGAGCCTGGGCCGGGTGGGCACGGTGGTCATAGACGAGGTGCACATGCTGGAGGACGCGGAGAGGGGGCACCGCCTGGCGGGCATGATCGCCCGGCTCAGGAACGCCGCTCCAAAAGCCCAGTTCGTCTTTCTCTCGGCGACGGTGGGCAATCCTGCGGCGCTCGCCCATCGCCTGGGAGCGACGCTGGTCGAGTACGAGGTGCGGCCTGTGCCCATCGAGAGGCATCTCATCTTCTCGTCGGGGCCGGAGAAGAGAAAGCTGCTCCGTGAGCTATCCAGGCAGGCCCAGACCCTGACATCCTCCACCGGCTATCGTGGCCAGACCATCATATTCACCAACTCCAGAAAGAACTGCTATGCTCTGGCCGATGCCATACCGGGGGCAGCCGCCTATCATGCCGGCCTGCAGTATCCGGAGAGAAAGAGGGTCGAGGAGCTGTTCGGCCAGGGCAAGATTCACACCGTGGTCACCACGGCGGCTTTGGCCGCGGGCGTTGACTTTCCCGCCTCGCAGGTGGTCTTCGAGTCGCTGGCTATGGGCATCGAGTGGCTGAATGTCCATGAGTTCAACCAAATGTTGGGGCGGGCGGGCCGGCCCGGCTATCACGACAAGGGGCTGGTCTACATTCTGGCCGAGCCGGGGAGGCGATTTTCCTCCGGGCGGGGCGAGTCGGAGGATGAGATGGCTCTCGCTCTCTTGCACGGCAGGATGGAGGATGTGGCACCCCAGTTTGAGGAGTCGCAGCAGCAGGAGGAGGTGCTGGCCAATGCCGTGGCCTCCCGGTCGCATGCGGATCTATCCAGGCTGCACGGCCTCACAGTGGGGCTGGACGACCTGGACTGCTCCCTCTCTGCCCTGGAGAAGGCGGGGCTGATCAGGGGTATTGAGCCCACCCGCCTGGGCGAAGCGGCAGCAGCGCACTTCCTCAATCCGGAGGAGGTGGGCACGATTGTCAGGCTTTTGGGCCGCGGCAGGTCGCCGGAGGAGGTGGCGGTGGAGCTGGAGAGCTTCGAGGCCCTGTACCTCAAGTTCGCAGAGCGCATATCCACCAAACTGCACATGCAGATCTCTCAGAGGGCTCTGCACGGCTCATTTTTGGACCTGCTCTCCAGCGCCGACATCAGGGAGCTGGAGGGCAAGCTGCAAAGGTACTGCCTGGACTTTGCCCGCGACTTTCTGCGCTGCACCTGCAAGGAATCGCCCTATTGCGGATGCCTGCAAAAGAGCATCTCACTGCGGATACTGGATCTTCGGGAGGAGGGCAAAAGCCCGGACGAGATCATCGAATACTTCACCGACAGGTACGGGATGTACGCCTACCAGGGAGATCTCATCAACTGGCTCGACCAGATGGTGCGCTACCTGGAGGCCATCGAGGCGGTAGCGAGGGTATTGGGGCGGGAGGGCGTTGCCAAAGAGGCGGCGGAGAGGAAGAGGCGGGTGGAGGGAGAATGAAAATGTTTACTGGTCAAGGCAAAAGCTCTTTGATTAGGGCCTTGATTTCTGCTTTCCTCTTGAAGTTGAGAGAGATCTGATCCCCATAGCTTGTAGGTTTC
>DAOPZB010000076.1:0-7809 GCA_035353195.1 Methanothrix sp.
TCCAGAAGCAGCCTTTCTCTATCGTCCTGCCGTGGGACTGGTCCAGAAACTCGTAGCTTGCATATCCTGTTCTCTCCAGGCTCATCCTGTCGAAGAGGCCCAAAAGCTCCGGATAGTCCTGATACATGGCTGAGCTTTTGTTGAGCAGCATTTGGCTTGGGTCAGTCTCATAGATGATCGTCCCGTCATCCGCCCGGCTCACCCATATCTTGGAGTCTCCGATGGGCTGCAATGGCGCGAGGACTCGCTCGAAGAACTGGCTGTTGTTGAACATCAGGCTGACTGCCCCCATAAAAGTCCCGTTCCTGTCGAAGACCGGCATCTCGGCATCAATGCCATAAGTTCCTTCCACGGCATTGATAAAATAAAATCCCAAATATTGTCTGGTATTGATGGTGCCGTTCACATGCTCCTGCCCTGACAGGTCCGCGCCCCTGATGCTTTCAAATGCCTCCGGCTCGACCTCCCTCACAATTCCGTCGGCTCCAATGGTGATGCAGTCGATCACCGCTCTGTCCGCCTCGCTGAGTTCGGAGAGCACTTGCCGGGCGTCCGGCCCATCCAGGCCTGTCTCCGAAAGGGCAAGGCTGGCTTTTAAGAGGGCAGTCTCAATTGCCGATAGGTTGGAGTTCACGACGTCAGAGGCGGTGGCCAATCTCCAAATGGGCTCTCCGCCTGCCGCCTGGGGCCCAAAGAGAGAGATGTCGGAGGCACCAGCCGAACTGGTCAAAGCCATAGCAGTCGCCAGGGCAAATATTAATATAATATTATTCAAATTATCACCACGCAGATAGATGCAATTCTCTTCCGGTCATTGACAGGTCCACCCGCTGGAATCCTGCAACATCCCTATCTGAAGTTCGAAACTAAAAATTCTTCGGTGCTCTTGCATCACAATCCGAGCCCATTGCCGCAAACAATCATAAGCCAGGAATGACAATTACTGTATGGTGAAAATATGCCGGGAAAGGAAGATCCAGATCTGCTGAAGACCTATCGCGAGAAGAGGGACTTTTCCCTCACCCCGGAGCCCGCCGGAGGCGGGACCAGGTCAGGCAAGGGCATATTTGTGGTGCAAAAGCATCTCTCCCGTCGGCTGCACTATGACCTTCGCCTGGAGGTGGACGGAGTCCTCAAATCCTGGGCGGTTCCCAAAGGCCCCTCTGCCGATCCCAGGGACAAGCGGCTGGCAGTTCAGACCGAGGATCATCCTCTGGAGTACGCCGGCTTTTCCGGCAGCATTCCCCAGGGGCAGTACGGGGCGGGCACAGTGGAGATATGGGACGCCGGGACATACAGAAATACGACTCAGAAGGATGGGCAGGAGGTCTCTATGGCCGATGCCCTGGAAAAGGGCCACGCCTCCTTCTGGCTGGAGGGCAGGAGGCTACAAGGTGGCTATGCCCTCACCAGGACGCAGAGGGGCTGGATCCTGGTGAAGATGAGGGACGGCATGGCCCGGCAAGGAATCGACCTGCCGGCGGATGAAGGCTGAGGGCCGGGGATCGCATGGAGAAATGGGTCATGTCCGGGTCTGCTGCTGCCACCGGCGGCCCCTATCTCTCTGCCGCCAGGCTCCTGGCCTTTTTTCCTTCTTCTATCAGCTCTTTAACCCTCTGTCCGCCCTTGTGGCCGATTTCTGTATAAAAATCCTTTCCATGTGTTTGGGCAGTCTTCATGCCGCCCTTTCTTCCTGCTTCCTGTACGGTCATTGTGCCTTTTCCCTTTTTCGCGGGCCTTTTCTTCTCTTCCGTCATATTCAATACCTCTATACAAAATTATTTTATTAGTTTGATCTCCTGGAAAGAAGGCCGAATAGCGCCTCCAATGAGCCAGACAGCATTCAAATGCAGCTATTACTAATAGATCTTCTTGCATATTTATGATTTTCGCTGCATAAGATTATATATAAAGAGGAAATATTCCTGATGTAGATTTTTTAATTAGCTGATTATGCTCAAGAATCCGCCGCCTTCAGCCAATTGCCTTCTGCCATTTAGCGTTAAAAGAGTGTACAGTTATTCATTCACGGCCTGTTTACCAAAGGCTAACCTGCCTTGCAGAATGCATCAAGCTATCCCAATTTGCCGGCACATGAAGAGAAAAACAACTTTAAGCGCCACTTCGCCGCGGAGAACATATTGTTTATAATCCGTAAGTTAGTTCATTACTTACAGTTAAGAATTTATCGATAATGAGCATCGTATGCTATCCGATCCGGGTCAATGTCATCTCCCTGGCCAGCGCTTCGCCCATCTCCTTCAGCCCTAAAACCTCCTCCGCCCTGGCGATCTCCTCCCGCCGGGCGCGGGTCATGGGCTTGCTGGGCACAGCCGTGCAGGACTTCGTCTCCTCGGATATCCCGTATGTACCGATCTTCCTGGCCAGGTCGGTGATCTCCGTCTTGTCCAGGGCGATGAGGGGATGATAGACCACAACCCCCAGATCAGACTGCTCGGCCAGGATGTTCTCTGCCGTCTGCGATGCCACCTGGCCCAGGGAGTAGCCGGTGACGATGCCCTGGCAGCCCTGCTCCAGCATCACCTGCGAGGCTATGCGATACATCAAGCGCCGGCACAGGACGCAGGTGGCCCTGGGATAGTGAGATGATATCTTCTCAATGGCCCGGCTTATGGGCACAGTAATGAAGTCGATCTTCCTGCCGGACGTCCATTCGGCGAGGGCCTGTCCGCATCTCATGGACTGGTTGATGGCATCGGCATAGGGTCGGGAGTCGAAGTGCAGCAGTGTCACCGGACAGCCCCTCTTCATCATCATCCAGGCGGCCACCGGCGAGTCTATGCCCCCGGATATGAGGGCCAGCATCTTTCCCTGCGAGCCCAGAGGCAGGCCCCCCACACCCTTCACCACATCGGTGAAGATCAATGTCCTGTCTCTCCTGGCCTCGATGAAGATCTCCAAGTCCGGGCAGTCCAGGTCGACGGAGGCTCCGCTGCTGCTCTGCACAGACTGCCCCACAATCCGGCCGATCTCCTCACTGGAAAAAGGCACACCAGAGCGCCTGGGCCGGATGGCAAAGCTCTTCAGCCCCATCTGGGAAGGGCTGCCAAGACCCGCCCGGCCGGCCAGCTCCACTGCCGCCCGGCTGATCTGCCCCAGGTCGGAGCCGACAGTCTGGGCGGGGCTAGCCGAAACCGTTCCGAAAACATTTGCTGCAATCCCGCCGGCCCTGGGATCGGAGGTGTGGACGAAGATCCTGCCCTCGCCCCTCTCCATCTTATGCGCTACTCCCGCCCGATTCAATGAAAATGCGATATTGCCGGAAAGAATGCGCTCCCAGTTCTGTCGCGTCCACCTATCCTTTAAAGTGATCTCCCCGTAGCGAACCAGCACTACATCCTGGAAGATCATGTTCTGATCTGAGTGGCCTTCAGCGACCTCTTGATCTTCTTGACCCTGGAACCGGCGGCTGTATATCTCTGCATCGGACCGGGCTTTTTATGGGTGGCCTCGGCCTTGGTTACCTGCCTGACCTGACCCTTTCTGCCCTTGATCTTAACCCATTCTATGCTTCCTGTCTTTCCCATGAGATGCTCCTATCAGAGCAGCATTTAAAAAGCTTGTGATTCAGCAAAAGGCTTTTAAGTAGCGCTGTCCAGTAGGGCTACTGCCTTTTGGGACAGTGGGGTAGCCTGGTCTATCCTCGAGGGTTTGGGACTCTTGGACCGCGGTTCGAATCCGCGCTGTCCCATTATTTTATCCTGCTTATGCGTTTATCATATCACTACGATATCTTTGCAGCAGCGGCAGGCCTTCTCCAGCTTTGCCGTGCTCTCACCGGGAAAATGGTCGATCAGACAAAGCTCACCCGGCCTGGCTCGCGAAAACAGCCTCTCCAGGTCGCCGTGGTAGACCTTGATCTCACACGGCCCGTGGGCGCAGGCGACAAGCCTCGGCTCCTCGCTCACTGACTCTTTCAGCTCCTGGGGATACTCAATATCCTCTATGCCCAGCAGGCCTCGATTGACCTCCAGGTTGAGGGCCGCATTGGATACGGCCGCCGGCCAGGCATCGTTGAGCACCACCCTTTTCGCCCCGGCCAGGGCGCACATCAGCCCCAGCGTCCCCGGACCGCACAGGCCGTCCACCACATCGCGAATGCGGCCTTGAAGGTAGAGCTGCTCCAATATCTTCATCTTGGGGGCGCTTTTGCGGGAAAACTCGATATGTATGCGCGACTGGCTTTTGTATATGACAAGCTCTCCAAAGAGGCTCTGGCATACGTCCGCCCGCATATCGCATCCCGCCAAAAGGATATTTTCCACCGGCCTCTTTCCTGGTTTCACCACTCCGGGAACGCCCCGGCTGAGGATCACTCCCTTGATCTCAGGGACCTCTTCTACCAGGGCCGCGGCTGCCTGGCGGCTGTAGCCTGCGCCGGAGAGAATCAGGCTCTTCGGGCCGAGGCGGGGCGGATAGGCCAGGGGATAGCCCACTTCGATGAGCGGCGTGCCCACGCTCCGTAAAGTGGCATCTGCGTCGCGCAGGCCGGCCTCTTGCAGCCGGCGCAGGGCGTCGAGCATTACGGCATCAAGCGGAGCCTTTCCGCAGGATCGGCACCGACCTATCCTCTCCGGCAGATCTCCTGCGGGGGCGGTTTTGTCAAGGCTCGGCTCCGGTGCGCAGAAGGGGCAGGCCGAATAGATCTGCTCGATTCTCGCCAAGACCTCCTCCGCCGGCTTTATGCAGTCATTTCCGCAAGCAGGACACTTCATGATATGCCGATCTCCTGAAAGGCTTCATCCATGTTTTCGCCATTGATAGGAATCGTTAATATCTCCTCCCTTAGAAAGGTTTGTAAATAAGAAAATCATTAGGGCGGCGAAGGTGGTTTTGGACATGGCACAGAGAGGCATTAGGGAGTACGATGCAAAGCGTTTGTTGGCCGGAATTCTCCCCCAGTACCTCAATGAATTCTCCTACAAAGGCGAGATCATCCTTGTGGGACCGGAGACGGATCTGGAGGCTCTTGCATCTACTAATCCCTGGCTGAAGGCGGAAAGGCTTGTGGTCAAGCCGGACCAGCTCTTCGGAAAGAGGGGCAAGCACGGTCTGGTGCTGCTGGATGCGGACTGGAATTCAGCGAAGAAGTACATCGAAGAGAGGATGGGTAGAGAGGCCACGATCGGAGGCGTAACCGGGAGGCTGTCTCATTTCCTGATCGAGCCATTCGTGCCCCATAAAGAAGAATATTACATAGCCATAAGCTCAGACAACGAGGGAGACAACATATTCTTCTCCACAAGGGGCGGAGTCTTAGTCGAGGAGAACTGGGACAGGGTGATCCGGCTTCATGTGGACACCCTGGATGGAATCGAAGGCCTGGATATAAAATCGAAGCTTCCGGCAGAGATCGCGGAGAAGTTGGAGGCCATTGAGAGCTTTATCAGGGCTCTATGGCGCTTTTACGCGGATACGGGCTTTGCCTACCTGGAGATCAATCCCTTCACCTTCAGGGACGGCTCAATTGTGCCTCTGGATATGGTGGCAAAGCTCGACGATGCCGAGGAGTACTGGCAGAGGAAGAGGTGGTCGGGCCTGGCCTTCCCTGAGCCATTTGGAAGGAGCCTCACCAAGGAAGAGCTGTTCATCAAGGATATCGACTCCAAGACAGGTGCCTCTCTCAAGCTGACCATTCTCAATCCGGAGGGAAGGGTCTGGACCATGGTCGCAGGCGGCGGAGCCAGCGTGATCTATGCCGATACCATTAGCGACCTGGGCTATGCCGGGGAGATGGCCAACTATGGCGAATACAGCGGCGATCCCAATACCGAGGAGACCTACTACTACACCCGGACCATCCTGGACCTGATGACCAGGAAGAAGGACCCGCGCGGAAAGGTGCTGCTCATCGGAGGGGCCATAGCCAACTTCACAGATGTGGCCAAGACCTTCAAAGGCGTGGTCATGGCTCTGGAAGAGTACCAGAAGAAGCTGCAAGATGCGGGCGTCAAGATCTATGTGCGCCGGGGCGGCCCCAATTACGAGCAGGGGCTTAAGCTGATGAGGGAGCTGGGCAAGAGGCTGGGCGTGCCCATCGAGGTTTATGGCCCGGAGACGCATATGACCAGAATTGTCCCCCTGGCTTTAGGAGGTGCATCGGCATGAGTGAGATCGGCAAGAGAGAGGATTACGTCCTGTTCGACGGGAATACCAAGGCCTTCGTCTACGGCTATCAGACCAATGCCATCCAGCGCATGCTGGACTTCGACTACATCTGCGGGCGCGAGTCTCCCAGCATATCGGCCATAGTCAATCCCAGCCGGGCGGGAATTCACAAGGCCTTCTGGGGAAGCAAAGAGATAATCCTGCCCATGTACAGGACCATCGGCCTCGCGGCCAGGGCCTATCCAGAGGCCGACACGATGGTCAACTTTGCCTCGCACCGATCCGCCTTCGACACAACCATGGAGGCCCTGGCTGAAAAGAGCATTCGCGTGGTGGCAGTCATTGCCGAGGGTGTGCCGGAGAGGCAGTCCCGCATCATGAGCGCCACTGCCAAGAGGCAGGGCAAGATCGTCATCGGCCCGGCAACCGTGGGCGGCATGGCGGCAGGGGCTTTTCGCATCGGAAACACGGCAGGGACCATTGAGAACATCATAGCCTCACGGCTTTACCGCCCAGGATGCGTGGGATTTGTCTCCAAATCAGGTGGCATGCTCAACGAGGCCTTCAACATCATCTCCCGAAACTCGGACGGCATATACGAGGGAGTGGCCATAGGCGGGGACCGCTATCCGGGATCGACCATGCTCGATCACATCCTGCGCTATGAGGCAAATCCCGCCATCAAGATGATCGCATGTCTCGGAGAGCTGGGGGGCGAGGACGAGTACAGGATCATCAGGGCTCTTCAGGAGAAGAGGATCACCAAGCCACTGGTGGCCTGGGTTACGGGAACCTGCGCCCCGGTGCTGCCGGCCAGCGTCCAGTTCGGACATGCCGGAGCCAAGGCCAACACCCAGAAGGAGACGGCTCAGGCCAAAAACCAGGCCTTCCGCGATGCCGGTGCCCATGTGCCCATGTCTTTCGACGGCTATGGAGATGAGGTGCGAAAGGTCTACCAGTCGCTTCTCGCCGCGGGCGTCGTCAGCAAGTTCGAGGAGCCTGAGGAGCCCAGGATTGCCGCGGACTACAGCCGGGCTCTCGCCCAGGGAGACATCAGAAAGCCCACCACATTCATCTGCACCATATCGGATGATAGCGGCGAGGAGCTGCTCTATGCCGGAAAGAAGCTCTCCGATGTGCTGGAGCAGAGGATGGGCATAGGCGGTGTCATCGGCCTCTTGTGGTTCAAGAAAGAGCTGCCCGACTATGCCTCGAAGTTCATTGAGCTGGTCTTGCAGATCGTGGCCGACCACGGGCCGGCGGTATCCGGGGCCCACAATGCCATTGTCGCCTCCTGCGCCGGAAAGGATCTCATATCCTCCCTTTGCAGCGGCCTTCTGACCATCGGGCCGCGTTTCGGCGGGGCGATTGACGATGCCGCTCGCGAGTTCAAGAGGGCCCGGGAGACGGGCATGAGCCCGGAGCAGTTCGTCTCCGACATGAAGAAGAAGGGGATCAACATCCCCGGCATCGGCCACAAGATCAAGAGCGTCAAGAATCCCGACAAGCGCGTCCAGCAACTGATAAGATTCGCGCGGGCCAACTTCCCTTGCACGGAGCTTCTCAACTATGCTTTGCAGGTGGAGGAGCTGACCACTGCCAAGAAGGGCAACCTCATCCTCAATGTGGATGGGTGCGTGGGCATTCTCTTCCTGGACCTGATGAGCTCCTGCGGGGCCT
>DAOPZB010000077.1:0-7768 GCA_035353195.1 Methanothrix sp.
TCTCAACTGGAGCAGAGGGAATGCCGGGAAATGGGCTGGGGGATGTGTGAAGCCATGAAGGCTGCCGACTTCAAGCTGAGAAATGACGGCAGCCTCGAAGAGTTTCAAGAAAATGTGAGAAAGCTGCTCAGCCTTCTCATCTATTCGTCTCCGTAGTTCACGGATGAACTGTAGGAGTAGTAGGTGTGGCCGGTGGGCGGATAGGTATAGGTTATTTCGCTGTCCCAGTAGGGATAGGGGTAGGGTGTGGAATCATATTCCGGATAGGGATTCACCCAGTAGCCTGACGGGCCGTAGACATAGATGTAGGCATAATTGCTCCAGCCGTTGCAGTAGTACTGCATGATGTGCCAGCCCGGAGTATCCGCGAAGAACCAGCGTTTGTACCATCCCGGATAATAGACGTATCCGGCGTAATTGGTGTCAAGCATGCCGCTGGGATACCATTCATAAAACCAGATGTGGCCTTGAGTTGTGGTCTTCATCCACAGGGGAAGGTTGGCGTAGAGATTGCAGCTTGCCACCGTTCGCGGAGCATAGGAGATGTAGAGGCTGTTGGGGGCATAGCTTCCCTGGGGCGTTATCACCATGCTGTAGGTCTGGCTTGCCGATGTGGCCGTCGGGCCTGTGGAGTATGTGGCCCTGGTGCTTGTCGCGGGTCCGGTGCTGCCCATAGCTCCCGCGGTTCCCGTAGATCCTGCTCCACCCATGGCTCCTGTGCCCGTTATGCCTCCCGGCCCTTCAGAGCTGGGGGCATAGGCGTAAGCAGCCTCCTGGTTGGTGCTGATCAGGGTCTGAGTTCTCTCCTGAGCGGAGGGAGTCTCCTGGGATACGGAGATATCGGAAGGTATCTGCAAATTCATGGAATCGGGGGTACTTGGAGTGATGGGGGTGGGCGCTCCGCCCGGCGTCGCGGTGGTCGTGCCGCCTGCCGATGCGCCGCCTGAAGGCTGATTCATCTGCCCTGATGCGGCAGCAGAGAGCAGCAGCATCATTGCCAATGTCAGCATAAACACAGTTCGTTTCATATGAGGACACCTCACTAAAATAATGAATCTATTGATGTAAAACACTTTCTCTCCGCACACATCATCCTTTTATCCCACCCGGCCAATCATTAAATTGTGATCAAGGGAAAGGAAGGCTATCTCAAGAAATTGACAGCCGGAATGTACATTCCCTCCCAGGATGTGGGGACGGACCTGGACGGCAGCAGCCCGCCCTCCGTCTTCATAGGGAGTTGGAACTATCCCAGGGTCTTTGCCGGCCCCATGATTGCGCCTCTGCACGGGGACACCGCCATCCTGGACCGGCCTGAGTCCTGGATCGGCCAGAATAAGAGCCAGGAGGAGATAATCAGGTACCGCCTCAACCTGGTGCGGGGCAAGAAGACGGTGAGCGTCACCGACCTGGACAGCCGCTTCGCCGATAAGCTGAGAGAGATATCCCTGTCCGCCTCATCCATTGAAAGCGAGGTGCAGTTCAGCCGGCCGCCCAGGGGCATGTCCTTTAGTGACGAGCACACTCCCTTCGGCCCCAGCGGTCCCATCGACCGGCTGGAGATAGATGCCGGCTCCTGGGACCCTGACCTGGAGAAGATCTACAATGACGGCGACCTGCTGGCGGCGGATGCGCTGGTCAATTTGCATGAGAAGGGCCTTCCCTTCTCCAGCATTCAGAAGGCCTTTTCGGTGGGGGCTATGGGCCGGAGCAAGAAGAGGCGCATGGTTCCCACCCGCTGGTCGATCACAGCCTGCGACAGCACTCTGGCCAATCGGCTGCTGGAGAAGGTCAAGCATTACGATTCCATCGACTGCCCCCAGGTGAGGGAGTTTTCCAGCCTGAACAACTATTATGCCGTGCTGCTCCTGCCCGGAGCCTGGCAGTATGAGTGGATGGAGGCCTTTTTGCATATCCTGGGAGATGAGGAGCTGATATTCTCAGACTACGAGACGGGCGGGGGCAAGAAGGGCTACTCCCGCGTAGGAGGCTGCTACTATTCCTGCAAGATGGCGGTGCTGGAGGCTCTGGCAAGGGAGAGAAAGCAGGCGGGAGCTATTATACTGCGGGAGGCCTATTCCGGATATGTGCCCCTGGGGGTCTTCAATGTGCGGGAGAACGTGAGAAATGCCATGCAGACAGGGCCGAAGACCTTCGAGGATTTTAAGGGGGCTTTGAAGTACGTGGGAGGCAAGCTGGAGCTGCCCTTGAAGAGGTTCATAGTGGAGAGCGACCTTCTCAAAGAGCAACTCCAGAGCCGGCAGACGACGCTCAGTTCATTTCTTGAATAGCTGCCATGGGAAGAATATTATTGGCTCTTTGCCATTTTATATTGTAGCCTAAAGAGACTCTACCTTTGCAGTTTTCCACCGTCTCTGTGCGTACTCTGTGTCTTCTGTGCCTCTGTGGTGAAAGCGTTGTTAGCCACTGGTTACACTCAATACACGAACGGCCACCACAGAGACACAGAGCGCACAGAGGACTCACAGAGACGAAAGTGTCAATAAACCATAGCAAAATCGAAGAATTAAATAATGGCCTCAATCTCCCTCAAAAAAATGGCTGCCGTTGCCGTATCACCCAGGCCGACGGTAAAAGCGGGATTTTTCACCAGCAGAGAAGGCATGAGGGAGACTATCAGGTCGCCGGAGATAAGATACGCGCCCCGTCCCCATTCCCTGCCGCCCTCCAGCCGGCAGAGCATCTCCCTTGCTTTCAGGCCATGGGAATTGACCTCTATCGCCCCTGCCCCGATATCGGCTGTGGGCGAGCCGGTGGCGGCTAAAGATGCCGCGGCATCCGTGCCGCATTGCAGGGCGGCCAATTCCTGCTGGGGCGAGATCCGCCCTGCCATCATCGCACTCAGTATGTAGTCTCTGGTATGAACCGCCACTCTGAAGAGCCCCAGCCTCCGGCGCAGCCCTTCGGCATCTCTCAGGAACTGCGGCCATTTTTCGGAAGCGACATCTTCTCCAGGCTCTCGCCCTTCTCCGTGCAGAGCAAGGGCCAGCTCGTCTTCGTTAAGTCCCAGGCTGTCGATGGGAATTTTCCTGAGACTATCGAGAAGAGTTGCCATGACTTCCGCGCCGGGAAAGCTGCCCATCTCCACATGGACGAACAATCGGAGATTGTCCTGCCTCCAGGATTTTATCTGAGCGGCTCTCCTGATGAATATCTCTGGCCATTGATGGTGAGAGGCGAGGTGAAAGCCGCTGACCAGCGCCCCGGCTATGTTTTTGATATTCTCCAGGCAGTATGAGTCGAAATGGCTGTCTGTGAGCATCCGGGAGTTTATGGGATCATATGTGGTGATAAAGCGATTGGCATGAGGCGTCACGAATTTTATGTCTCCGACGGCAATCTTCTCGTTCTCCTGGAATTGAAAGACGTAATGGACCATCTCATGGTGAGGTTCCCTGCAACACTCCGCCGCCTGTGCCGGATCCATCAGGATTCCATTGCCGGGCAGGCGAACCCGGGGATGGAGCAATCTCGCCAGCCGGGGGCCGAGGGCCGGGGCATTGAGCACCGGCTCTGCTCCCAGGGCGGCCAGCACATTGGACATTATGGCCGCGTTTCCGCCCAGTCGGAAGCTCCAGGAGAAGGCCCTGTCCTCCTCGATCTGCCGGGCGAGGGAGCGGTCTTCGATGAGGGCCTCTGCGCCGGATCCGCGGCTCATGCAATAAAGGAGCGAGGAGAGCAGGTCATCGCGGCTCGCAATCGACGGTTTCAGCTCAATTTTCAAATCCCGATCTGACGGGATCAGGGGGGAGAGCGTCTCTCCTGAGACTGTGCAGACGGCGTCGATATTGGCCGGATAGGCGCAGATGACTTTCATATTGATTGCCTCTATTGATCTTCATTCTATTTGGCTCTTCGCTGTTTTATGTGGGCGGAGAAATGGTTCCCAGTCTCTGTGCCTCTGCGCCTCTGTAGTTAAAAACGTCGTTAGCCACTGGTTACAGCTAAATGCCCACGGACTGCAACCACAGAGGCACAGAGCGCACAGAGGACTCACAGAGACGAACGTGTCCATAATCCACAGGCAATAGCGAAGAGCCAAGATATCTATATGATTATGTTGGTACCATAAAGCATGGTCGAGGAAGTTAAGGAGGTCGTGGCTGAACAGCGGGGCAGTCGCTCCGAATTCTACCGTTGTTCTATGAATGAATTATCTGAGTCGTTTCTAAAGGAAACCTATCAAGCGATGGAAGAGCTTGATCAGGTGAGTGTAAAAAAATTCGATAGCATTCATGAATTGTTCGATGCTTTAGACAATGACTAGGCTAAATTATGCCATTTAAACAACTATCATGACAAGGCATATAAAATAACTATAAAATGATAATGAAAAATCTATTTGATTGATTACCACACAATATTTGCAGGCCACTAACTTAATTTGCAGATTCGACTTAATGCAAAGCCGGCCCAGCCGCAAGATTTATATTCGACTTGTGTCGTACTACGTTGAATGCCGTAAGTCGAGCGGCGGCGGAGGTAGAGGAGTGGGGGCTTCTCTCCCTATTACTTTTGCTATTAACCTGATTTTCGTCAATCGTTAAAGCTCATTCAGTGTTCAGTCCTATGCCGTGTCAAGTCATGTCATAGCACACATTTCTTATACTTCCTCATCCATCCCTCTCGTTCATGATTGCCTCAGTCGAGCGCTCCGCATTATCCGGCGAGGTATTCGCCCCGCCCTCCAAGAGCTACACCCACCGCGCCATCCTGATCACCTCTCTGGGGCCGGGAGGCAGGGTGCTGCGGCCTCTCCTCTCCGCAGACACCAGGGCCACCATCGCCGCCTGCCGGGCCTTCGGAGCGGACGTCTCTGTGGAGGCCAATGACGAGGTCGGGATAACCGGGCTCTCCGACCAGCCCAGGACCCCCGAGGATGTGGTCAACGTCCTCAACTCCGGCACCACCCTGCGCTTCTCGTCGGCTGTGGCCGCCCTCACCGACGGGGCGGTCCTGACGGGCGACGCCTCCATCCGCACCCGGCCCAACGGCCCGCTGCTCAGCACCCTCTCTGAGCTGGGGGCCCAGGCCTTCTCCATCAGAAACAACGGCAGGGCTCCCCTGGTGGTGCGGGGCAGGATGCGGGGCGGCACGGCCCATCTGCTGGGGGGCGTCAGCTCCCAGTTCCTATCCGCGCTCTTCATCGCCTCGCCCCTGGTTCCCGCAGACACCAGGATAGAGATCGAGGGGGAGCTGAAGTCGCGGCCTTATGCCGATATCACCCTGGACATGCTGGCCGACGCGGGCGTCCGCGTTGAGGAGACAGTCGAGCCGCACTCTTTCCTGGTCCCCGGCGGCCAGAGCTTCGGTCTCAAGAGCTACACCATTCCCGGAGACTTCTCCTCCGCATCCTATCCGATGGCGGCGGCAGCCGTCACCGGCTCGGAGGTGACAGTGAAAGGCATTCTGCCATCCCGGCAGGGCGACTCGGCAATCATCGATATCCTCACCAGGATGGGCGCAAAGGTCAACTGGGACCGGGAGGCGGGAGAGCTGCGGGTGAATGGTGGAGATCTGCAGGGAATAGAGATCGACGCCAGCCGCACCCCGGACCTGGTTCCGACCATTGCCGTGCTGGGGGCAGCCGCCAGGGGCAAGACGGTGGTCTTCAATGCCGAGCACGTGCGCCACAAGGAGACGGACCGGCTTCACGCCATGGCTGTGGAGCTTTCCCGAATGGGAGCGAACATCAGGGAGAGGCCGGACGGCCTGGAGATCGTGGGCGGGCCTCTCTCGCCGGCCAGGGTGCACGGCTGGGACGACCACAGGATCGTCATGGCTCTGGCCGTAGCGGGCCTGGTGGCGGGAGGGACGAAGATCGATACGGCGGAGTCGGTGGACGTCTCTTATCCGGGATTCTTCCGGGAGATGGGCAAGTTAGGGGCCAAGATGAGCGTAGAGTGATCAACGAACTGACTGAACCACAGAGGCACAGAGGCACAGAGAACGCACAGGCATGCTCGAATTATACGGAAAAAGATATTGCGCAAGACGGCAGATGTGAAGATCTAAATTGATGAAGGTAATGCTGAGCAGGGTGATCAATCATGGCCAATTCCTACGTTCACGGCTACGATTCCAGGGAAAGCGTTCGCTTGCAGGATCAGGCATCCACTCTGGAGGAGCTGCTTCACTCCGACACCTCTTACCCCAGGAGCAGCCTGGTCCTGGAAGCGGGCTGCGGCGTCGGCGCCCAGACCCTTCCTCTGGCCCAAAAAAGCCCTCAGGCAGAGATCGTTGCCGTGGAGATCTCCCGGCCCTCCGCCCTTCTGGCCAAAGAGAATATTGAGCAGGCGGGCCTCTTGAATGTGCGGATAATTCAGGGGGACATATTCCGCCTGCCCTTCCGGGAGGCCTCCTTCGATCACCTCTTCCTCTGTTTTGTCTTAGAGCACCTGCCCCGGCCCCTGGAGGCCCTGCTGGCCCTAAAGCAGTTCATCCGGCCCGGCGGCAGCATCACCGTCATCGAGGGCGACCACGGCTCCGCCTACTTCCACCCGGACAGCGCCGCCGCCCGCCGGGCCATCGGCTGCCAGGTAAAGCTGCAGAGAATGGCGGGAGGAAACGCCAACATCGGCAGAGAGCTGTATCCCCTGCTCCGGGCGGCGGGCTTTTCAGATGTCTCCGTCTCTCCCCGCATGGTTTACGTGGACTCCAGCCGTCCGGAGCTGGTAGAGGGCTTCACCAAAAGGACGTTTACCGCCATGATCGAGGGAGTGGGCGAAGCGGCGATTGGGGCGGGCTTGATCGAACCGGCGGAATTTGAGGCAGGGGTGCTGGACCTTTACCGGACGGCAGAGGAGGACGGCGTGTTCTGCTATACCTTCTTCAAGGCGAGGGGCAGGTGGGATGGGTGAAGGTGCCTACTCCCGAAACCAGGATTTCCACATTTCCATCCGTCTCCTTCTAGATCTCCTCCGCCCTGCCGACTGCTCCTTTCATACCCAGGCCTTGGCGGTCAGGACGATATCCGCCCCAGGGCTTTGAGCAGCTTGCGCCGCTCAATGGACATGGTCTCCAGGATGATGGTGTCCGGCTTGATGCGGCCGGCCTTCTCTGCGGCGTCAATCATGGCGACGCCGATCCTGTCCTTGACGCTGCTCAGGGGATTGAAGGACTCTATCTTGGCGGCTTGAGGATCTTCGGGCGCTGGTGGAGGAGCTGGGACGGGTCGGCATGAACCGGATTAAGGGAAATGGTGCAGTTGGCCCAGCCTGGCTTGTGGTCACATCTCAGGAACGCTTAGAAGAAGTCGTGGCGGATATTGACTCCAAGAGAATACTGCTCACCAAGCTGCTGGACAGATTTGTTCCCGTGGATCTGGCTCCTTCCGACATCAAAGAGGTTGCCACCAGAAGAGTCTTGGGCAAAACGAGAGGCTGAGCTTCTGATACTGAAGCTTTTACCAATGTCAAGCTCTTCCGGGCGGCGGTCTTCAATCCCATGGAAATTCCCCCCACACAGACGTTGGTCAGGGCGCTGAAGGCCTGCGAGAATCTGACCGGCGAGAAGATCGAGGCGGTGGAGATGGTGGCCAAAAAGCATTTGCTGGACCTGGTGAGAAAGAAGGTCAAGCTGATAGTGGAGTAGCGAAGATCGGCTTAGCACTTAAGGTGCCTATCCGTCCAACTTTAAGTGTAAGTCCGATAATCTACGTACAATTTTTTTAAATTATTTATCATATCTCGAGACATTTTGGAACCGATTGATTTACCCATGTCCGCAAATCATCATCCGCCTCTCC
>DAOPZB010000078.1:0-7763 GCA_035353195.1 Methanothrix sp.
TTATGAGACAATTCTCTGTAAAAGTTCTGGATGATGCCGACAGGGAGTTCGTAGAGGTGCTTCGTGAACTGAGCATTCCCAGAAATGTGGCCGCCATGATCACATATCTCGCCAATGTGCAGGAAGCCACCTCACGGGAGATCGAAATAGGCTCCAATCTGCGACAGCCGGAGGTAAGCATTGCCATGCGCACTCTGAGGAACAACAACTGGGTGGAGGAGAGGGAGATAAAGAAGGACGGCAAGGGCCGGCCCATGAAGGTCTACAGGCTGACCATATCCTTGGACGAGATCATCAAGCACTTTGAGGATGAAAAGCGGAAAGAATCGGCCAAAACCCTGCAGAGCATCGAAAAGCTCAAGGAACTCTCCCGGACCTTGAGCGTGACGCCCTCATAAATCCTTTCTCAGATGTCTGTGGCGAGATGGGGCGGCGAAGATCCAGAGAAAAGGAATATCCTGCTCCCTCCCGCCCCCTCTGTCGTCTGCCTTAAAGCGATTTATTTCTCTTCTTCTCCCCGGCCCCTCAGATCATCGAGGTTTTCTTCCATGAGCTTCTTGCTTTTGATCTCTTCCTTCTTGCCACCTTTTCTCTCCGCATTTCTCTTCTTAAAGTCAGCCAAGAATCTCACCTATACCACAAAACCCTCCGGAAGTGTAATTAACCTTTCCATCAGCCGACCCGCCGGCCGAGATATGCCCACTGATCATAGATTCCTTTCGGGTCTCGATTGTCGATTACCCGCCCCTGCCATCCGGCTTTTTCAAATGCCGTCGCGATGAGATCGGCCTCTCTTTGGGTATAAACTGTAAACAGCACCATGCCGTCGGAGAGGCTGGCCGCCTGCAATAGGATCTCCTTCCACAGCGGCCAGTTGAAGTCCTGGATCAGTCCGACCATGAATCCCAAAACGGCAGAAAAGGAGCGGGCGGGCAGAATCTGAGGCAGGCTCCTGGCATCGAGCACAAAAGACCGGCTGGGCTCCAGAAGCCCTGCCTTCAGGGCACCGCAGAGGTCGCAGCGATTATAGTCCATGACGAGAGGCGAGAGTCCCGCACGAAGGAGGGCCTGGGTGGCCATGCCGCTGCCGCAGCAGATCTCCAGGATGCGGGCCTCCTTGGCAGGCTGTAGCAGCTCCGATTCAGACCGGGCGGCCTTCTGCAGGACTTCGGCCAGGACGGGCTGCAAGAGAGCCATCAGCCTCAATATCCTCTCTTCGACGTGCTGAGGAGGTGACGATAGCAGGCAATTGTCGCAGAACAGCTCTTCCGCCAGGGAAAGGGAGAGGTATTCGGTCAGGGCTAAAAAGAGGGAGGGCTCGTCGGCCTCGACAGTACGCGAGGCCAGGCTGCCCCACCGACCGGCACTTGCCGATAGAATCTTGCGAGGAGAATACCTGTCCGTCAGGAAGAGCCAGATCGGCTCAGGCTGATGCAGGTGCAGTGCCCATCCCAGGTCTTTGACTTCGATGCAGCCATCCGGCTCTATGTCGGATTGCAGGATCTCTTGTGTGACGGGCAGATCGATGAGATTCTGCCAGGACTCCTCCGCCAGAAAAACGCTCTCTTCCTCTCCCAGGCCCAGCAAATTATTCAGCAGCACGGCATTTGCTCATTGTCCCAGGAATATAGAGCTTCTTACAGGTGCCAATGCCAAAACTGATATATTATATTCCTGGCAAAATGGGGCTGTTTGAAACTGTTGGATCTGCCCGGCGTGGGATCACGCATGCGGGAGCGGCTCGTAGAGCAGTATGGCGACGAAGAGAAGGCCTTGCAGGCGGTCCGGGATGGGGACGTCTCCGGACTGACGAGGGCTCTTAGCGAGCGGCAGGCTCTGCTCCTGGTGCAGCACATGAGGGCCCAAAGCTTCGGGGCTAATCCGGAACAATTCACGGCCACAGACGAGGCTACAGGGGTGCGAAGGATGCTCCTCACCAAAATGGCAGAGTATGCCCACACCGATTATGCCCGGCTGAAGATGGGGACCCTCTTTCCCTCCGCCTGCCCGGCCCTTGTGGCAGAGAGCCGGCGCACGGCGGAGCAGGCGCTCTTTGCGGCGGAGAGGCTAAAGGGATCGGGTCTTGCCGAGCACCTCCGGAAGGTGCGACCTCTGCGCGAGAAGGCTGCGGGCAGAGTGAGGGAGAGGGCGGTGGCCGCGGCCAGTGTGGAGGACTTTGCCGCCCTGAAGGCCCGCGGCCTGGACCGGCTGATTGACCTGCACCTCACGGAGAGCGCCGCCGAGATCGCCGACCTGGCCAGGGGATACAGCCAGGTCACTTTAGTGGGCGGAGAAGGCATGCAGTTTCAATCATGGGACGGCCTGGCCGGGCAGAACGGGATTGAGCCGGCCCAGTCTCTGGAGGAGTGGTATCTGGTGCCTGAGGCGGCCCTGGCCTTTTTCAATGAGAACCTGGAGAGCCTTACCGCGGCGGCAGGTGCGGCGCGGCTCATCGCCGGGGCGGGCATTGAGGGATGTGGAGGCTCTTTTGGGCAGGAGGGCTGGCAAGAGCTGGAAGCGCTCCTAAAGCGGCTGAAGGGCGGCTCGGACCGGGAGGTCGAGCGGCTGGGCAGGATTGCCGGGCGGCTGGCCGCCTGCGCCGGCGATGCTGCCGCCTGGGCCAATGAGGAGCTGAAGGGCCGCATCGAGAAGAGCTCACTGACCCTGGGAGGATCTGATCTGCTCATGGCCATGAGCCGGGGGGAAGCAGTGAGGGAGCTGATCGAGGCCCGGATGAGAGGCGTCTATGCCGAGGTCCTGGCTGCCGCGAGGGGCCGGGCGGTGGCGGAGCTGGAGCTGGAGGGAGCAGAGGCGGCCCGGCTGGAGGAGGTCTTTCCCTCCGAGTTCAGCTATCCTCTGGAGCTGGACAGGCAGGCTCTGCACGCCTTTGAAAGGGAGATCGCCGGACGGCGGGAGGAGAGGGGGCTGAAGTCCAAAAGAGAGCTGGCGAGGGCACTTCAGTACAGGAAGCAGGCCGCGGAGGAGATGGTGCGGGCGGTGATGGAGTTTGACTTCCTTTACGCCCTGGGCAGCTTTGCCCTCGATGAGAATCTGGCCTTTCCGGAGATCGCCGAGGAGGCGTGTCTGAGCTTTGAGCAGGGACGCCATCTCTTCCTCAAGGAGGCCGAGCCGGTGAGCTACGCCCTGGGTGGGGCGGGCCATGAGGAGAAGGTGGCTCTGCTCAGCGGCGTCAACTCCGGGGGCAAGACGACCCTGCTGGACCTCATCGCCCAGATAGCCATACTGGCCCACATGGGCTTGCCCGTGCCCGCCGGGGCCTGCCGCATCGGCCTGTTCCAGGAGTTCTACTACTTCAGCAAGAGCCGGGGCACCCTCTCCGCCGGGGCCTTCGAGACGGCCATGAGAAAGTTCTCCGTGGTGGAAAACGAGAAGAGAAAGCTGGTGCTGGCCGATGAGCTGGAGGCCATCACCGAGCCGGGGGCGTCAGCCAGGATCATAGCCTGCATGCTGGACGAGCTGAACCGCAGGGAATGCGCAGCGGTCTTCGTCAGCCACCTGGCGGAGGACGTGCACCGCTACACCGAGACGGCGGTGCGGGTGGACGGCATCGCCGCGGAGGGGCTGGACGAGAACAACAACCTGCGGGTCTCCCGAAGCCCGCGATACAACTACCTGGCCAAGAGCACCCCGGAGCTGATACTGGACCGGCTGGTGCGCTCCACAGAGGGACGGGAGAAGGAGTTTTACGCCAGGCTGCTGGCCAAGTTCAGGTAGAGGTGCTTCTTTTATATCCTGACGCAAATCCTATTCTATGGAGATCTGGCATATCGTCGTCATCTGCATCCTCATGTTTCCCCTCTTTCTCATAGCCAACTACATCATCGTCAAGAAGGCCGCCTCCGAGCGCCGCATGCGCGACGATCGGATTGAAAGGGCTGTGGGGCAGAGCGTGGCCGAGACCTACGCCAAAAAGGGGCTGGCCAGGGGTAGCTGGCCCAAATACAGTGCTGCAAGAAAGAGGAAGCGGAAGTAAGGCTCGCGGAGGTGGGCGCGTTCGCGAGGGCGGCCCGGAGCGCGAGGGATGGGATAATGGATTTATCTCTGCTTTTTAGTAGGCTCTCCGCTATTTACTGTGGCAATTGGCTTTCACCCATGTCCCAAAATATGGACCTCCGTTCTTTGTGCGTCCTTTGTGAGCTTGTGATCTTTATGGTTAAATATTTAGATTATAATTAATCATCCTATTTTCTGCTGATCTACTGATAACCACAAAGGACGCAAAGCGATTGCTAACAACTGCGTTAACCTTGAGCGGGACGGTTTCCGTTTCCTGCGCACTCAAACATCTTCAGTTACAGGCTATTCCTATGAAACTTACAGAAAAAATTAAATAAGAGATTCGTATCTCTGATCAGTATTAAAAATACGAACTGGTTGGGAGGGGGCGTATCAATGCTGAAGGGATCTGATTCGTGGGGCTGCATTTTTGGCCATGCCGCAAACAACTATCACAAAAAACATACGATGAACGCAGATGGGGCCCAAAAAGGGCGTCTCTTTCAGCGGTTCCTGAGACCTGCCCTCTCCGCCCTCCTGCTGCTTCATATCTTCGCCCAGATGGCCGTCGCCTCCACCCTCGTCCTCTCCGCTCCTGCGGAGATGGATGTCTCATTTGAGGGGACCTGTTGGCTGAATTTCACATGCAGTGAAGATGCCCTCAATCCTTTCGCTCAACTATTGCTTCCCCCCGGATTCGACTGCTCCGGAGACTGCCTCCTCATCATGGACGGCACCGCTTCCGACTGCCTGCCCAGCATTGCCGCCCGGACGGTCGAATGGGACCTCGGCGATGCCTTGCGGGGCCGAAAGCATCTCCTCATAAACGAATGGGATCAGAATCCCCCAGGCAGCGATACAGGCCGGGAATGGATTGAATTGTACAATCCCACCCGCCGGGACGCAGACATCGGCGGCTGGAAGATCGTCGACAGCCGCTCAGCAAAGGCGGTGGCCATCAGTGCAGGCACATCTATTGGGCCGGGCGACTACCTGCTTTTAAACTGGACACAGACCGCCCTTATAAACTCCGATTATACCAGCCTCATTCTGCAGGACGCCTCCGGCCAGGAGGTCGACCGCACCTCTGCCGGCAAAGACGAAAAGAACTCAAACCTCTGTTGGGGACGGAGTCCCAACGGCAGGGACAGAGACGACGACGCCGACTGGCAGTTTCAGGAGGCGACCCCTGGCCATTCCAACGGCGGCAGCATGGCCGACATTTACTCCGGACAGTCCCTTTCCCTGAAGTTCAACATCACCGCCGGCTGTGCCGCCCCCAGGCAGGGCCGGCTGTCGGCCAGAATCGACTGCAAAGATGGGACTGCCGCGTCATGCGACTCTGATGTCGCCGTGCGGCGGGCGAACATCACCCTCTCTGTCAGGCCGGATAGATATGATGTGGCCAGGGGAGACACCATCACCTGGGACCTCCTCCTGGAAAATCAGGGCGACGGAGCAGCGCGGGCTGTGACCGTCAACGCCACCCTGGACGGCCAACAGATGCAGGGCGTCAATTCGCCCGGCCAGAAGGAGAGCTGGAGCATCCCCCGTCTGGACCCCGGCAGCCGCGAAGAGATCAGCTTCAAGAGCCTGGTGACATCGACCCAGGAGACCTACAATAGCCTCTTCTCTGCTTCCTGGGGCCTTCCCGTCCCCTGCGAAAGCATTAGCCGGATTGTCGCCATTGGCCCCAGGACTGCCATCCGCAAGTCTCCGGATGCAGCCCGCCGCCTGGCTGTGGGAGAGACGGCCGGCTTTGCCATCTCCGCCGACCTGCCCGCCGGGGCGCGCGACCTGTGGATCAACGACAGCATTCCTCGCGGCCTGGTCTACAATGAGAGCAGCCTGTACCTGCAAGGGCTCTCGCTGGAGAGAGAGGTCAGGGCTACAGGCCCGGACGGCTCGCTTTTCATCTGCCGGCACCTGCATGACGCCCCCTCCGCCCGGCAGGCTGAGATCAGCTACAACTGCCTGGTGGAGAACGCCAAAGACAATCAGGACGGAGAAGAGCTAGCCGGCGGGCTGGCAGCCATGAGCTGGGAGGAGACGGCAAAGGGCGCGTCCGGCTTGGCGGGCGCCCTGAGCAAGAGCGACTCGGACGCGGCAGGGACAATCATCGTCGTCGAGCCGGAGCTGTCCCTGCAGATGAACTCCTCCCGGACCGTCGCTTCTGTCGGAAATGCCGTCACCTTCACCCTGGCCGCGGGCCACACCGCCGCCAGCAGCTCTCCGGCCTATGACCTGGATCTGCAGATCATTCTGCCCGCGAATCTGGCCTACCAGCCCGGCTCGGCGAAATCGTGGCCGTATGCCACCTTCGACGAAGGGGCACTCTGCTGGCACCTGGCCGAACTGGAGCAGGATGAAGAGGCGGGCCAAAGCAGCCCGGTTCTCTTCAGCTTCAATGCCACCTGCCGGTCCCCGCCCGGAGAGACTGACTTTGCCCGCGCCCGACTCACCTGGAGCAGCCGGCCGGGCGAGTGCATGCAGGAGCGCGGGAGCAGCGGGGGGATCAATGACTATGCGCGCGAGGCCGGGGTTCAAGTCGCCGCAGCCAGCCTCACCCTGACCAAGGCCGCCGACCCAGACCCGGTGCAGGTGGGCGAGACTCTCACCTACACGCTGACATATGAGTACCAGGGAAAGGGCTCAGCCAGCAATGTGGTCATCTGCGACCATCTGGACCCGCGGATCGAGCTTCTCTCTGCCGAGCCGCGGCCCAGCATCAGCGACGGCCAGTTGACCTGGACCGTCCCCCGTCTTGAGAATAGCAGCATTGGACAGATCACCTTAGAAGGGCTTGTAAATGAGACAGTCCCCGACGGAGCGCTTCTGCAAAACATATTCAACATAAGCTGCGACGAGCTGGGAGCCATTCCGGAAAAGTGCATATTCACATCGGTCCGCAACAGCTCCCGCCTGGCCGTGACCAAGTCCGCCCTGCAAAAGACCGTGCGCCGCGGGGAGGCGGCCGACTTTGTGATCACCGTCTGCAATCGGGGCGGACAATCGGCAGCCAACATCACCGTGCGCGATGACTTCGACTCGGCGGTGGAGGTCGTTTCCGTCTGGCCGGAGACCTCTGATGACGGCCTGTGGCACTTCGCCACTCTGGAGCCGGGCGGCTGCCTGCAGATGGGGCTGTCCGTGCGCGTTCCCCGCACCGATGTAACATACGTGAGCCAGCAGAACGTCTCCGGCCAGGGCTTCGTGCGCGCCTTTCGGGACTATTCCACATCCCGGCCACCCGGCCTCCTAAAGAACCGGGTCTACGTCACCGCTGACGGCGCGGCCCTCTTTGCGGAGGCCAACGTCACCATCCTGGCCGAGCATGGCACAGGCCTTTCCATTCGGGAGCACGGCAGCGGCGACTACCAGAGCCGCGAGGACACAGAGTATCTCACCGCCAACAAATCCATCCGCATGAATAGAGAGGTAGACGCGGTGTATCAGCCGGCGGCGTTCTCTCTGCCCGGCAGAAGGGAGCAGACCGTCTCTTCCTTCTGGCATGAGCGCACAGCGGCCAAAAACGGCATAACCAACACCACCCTCTGCGAATCATATCGATATGCTCGCCGCCTGAAGGGCGAAAGCAGAATCGCCCTCGATGAGAACGAATCGATGATGAGCATCAACTCCAGCTTTGAGGGGCTGGCGGGCCTGACCGCCAAAAAGACGCAGGGCGGGCAGTTCTCATCGGCAGAAGAGTACGCCGGAGCCTTTCAGCTCACCGAGAGCCTTCA
>DAOPZB010000079.1:0-7728 GCA_035353195.1 Methanothrix sp.
AGACCAGGATGTTGTAGATCCTGGCATACTGCTTGCTGGCAGTGTCATTGAGGTCTCTGAAGGCGCGCAGGGATCGAGCCACGTCCCTTTCGGAGATTATGCCCACCAGCCGGCCACCTTCCACCACAGGAAGCCTTCCAACGTTCCTGTCAAGCATCATGCGCCGGGCATGAACCAGCCGGTCGTTGGGATTGACGGTCAGGGGAAAGCGCATGGCATCGGAGGCCAGGCCGCTGACATTTTTGGCGGCCAGGATCTCCCTCGGCCTCACCCATCCCAGGATGCGACTGCCATCTGTGGCCACCAGCACGCCGGTCTTCTGCAATAGCACCGCCGCGTCATCCACGCTCATGTCCGGCAGCACCTTGATCACAGCGTCCATGGTGGCCGAAGCCACATGCAGAGAGGAGGCGGGCATTCCCAGCGACTTCCTTGTTCCGAGAACCCTGGCGATCTGCCTGGTGGTGATGATTCCACCGAGCTTATCCTTGTTGGTGACCAAAAGCCTCCGCAAATCGTTCTTTTCCATCTGGTCCAGGGCATGGCCCAGCCTCTCCGACTTGTCGATGGTTACCGGCTCTGTCATTATATCTTTTACCTGCATTACTTCCACCTGCCAATCTCGGCTATGATCTCATCGGCTGAGAAGTAGCCCACCACGTCCTCGTTTTCCATGACCGGCATGCCGATAATATTCTTCTCCACAAGCTGCCTGACGGCAGCGACCACGTTCTCGCCTGCGGATATGGTGAATATGGGTGCCGTCATGATATCCTCGGCCACAAAGGGCACCTGCTTGACATAGCGGTACTGCTTTCTTCCCCCCGTGCTCTCCTTTCGGGTCATCTTGATGTTCTTGGTCTCCATCTCGTCCTTGGGCCCCATGATTTCAGAGAATGTCAGACCGGAGCGGGTGACTATTCCCACCGGACGGTTGTTGTCTTCGTAGACCAGGGCACGGCTCTGGCCCTGCACATTCATCTCCTCCAGCACATGGCCGATGGTATGGTGGCGGTGCACGCTCAGCACATTCCTGGTCATCATGTCGCCCACGGTGGCGGCCAGATCCTGCTCTGAGAAGTACTTCATCATGTCCCGGGTGGTGATCATGCCCACGATCTCTCCATCCCGCTCCACGGGAAGGCCGCTGACTTCGTTCTCGATCATCAGCTCTGCCGCCTGGGGCATGGTGGCCTCCGGGAATATGGTGATCGGCTTTTCCGTCATGACCACCTGAATTGGAACCTTATCAATGGGACGCCTGCGCCATTCGGGGGCTGCCTGGTTGAGCCTGTTGGTGATATCGTACTTGGTTACGATTCCCACAAGCTTGCCGCCGTCCAGGACAGGAAGCCTGCCTATACCGTACTTGAACATCAGGTTCCTGGCTCTCTGGATGGGCTCATTTCGCTCGATGACGTAAATGGGAGCGCTCATGTAGTCTTTGACCTTTTTTATAATCATTGTAGGATTCCTCTGTTCTCGGCTAACGCCCTCACATAGTCCCTCTCCGTCAGTATCCCGGCCAGGGACCCCCGGTCCATAACCGGCAGGCTTCCGATGTCGTTATCCATCATCTTCCTGGCCGCCTGACCGAGGTCCGCCTTCTTCTCTGTCGCCAGCAGGTTTCTCTTGATAAGGCTCTTGATGGGTTGCTTCATGACCTCGCCGATATCGCCGGTGACCACCCTCTCAAATGCCGCTCCGCTGCCCAGGTACTTCATGATGTCCGAGGCAGTGACCATGCCCATGAGAACGCCATCCTGAACGACGGGCATTCTCCGGAACCCCTTCTGGATGATCATCCTGGTCATCTTCTCGATGGTGGCGTCAGCCGGAGCTGTTACCACGTTGCGGCTCATGAACTCCTCCACGGAGAGGCCCGTGTCCACGCCCCGACAGAAGCGAACGAAATCCTCCTCTGTGATTATGGCCTTGATGCGAGCATCCTCATCGCAGATGGGAAGACCTCCCACGTTCCGCTCGTACATCAGCTTCAGGACGTCGTTTAAGGTGGACTTGTCGCTGGCGTAGGTCAGCTTGGTGCTCATGATCTCAGTGATATCGGCATTTATGGCCGTGAAGATGTTTCCGCCGTACTTCTCTCGCAATAGATTATGCCGCAGCCCTCCGCCCAGAAAGTCCACGATGTCCACCGATGTGACAAAGCCGATCAGCCTCTTCGTGCCCGGATCGGCGATGGGCAGGCGGGAGAAGCCATAGAAGGTCATGGTCTTGATGGCGCCCATGATGGTTGTGGTGGGCGGAACGGCGACCACGTCCGGCGATGCCACTCCGACCACATCGCTCGCCCTTTTAGCGGGCCTGGAGTCGAATTGCAGAGGCCCCCGATCCCCTGAGCCGGGTGCCACTGGCATGCGATCGTTCTTTTGCGGTATCCTGGTTACATCTCTTCCCGTTGTTGGCCCTTTGCTCATCTTCATTCACCAAGGTAGCTTTTCATCAGATCGTTTCTATCCACTATTCCCACAATCTTGCCCCCATCGACCACAGACATTCTGCCCACGTCGTGCTTGAGCATCAACTCTATGGCTGTGCGCACGCCGTCTTCCGGGCTCACGCTGTATAACGGCGAACTCATAAATTTCTCCACAGGCATCTGCATTGAATCCGCCGACCTCCTTTCACTCTCCTTGCTGATTCTGGCGGGGCCTTTCAGCATATCAAATCTGGTGATCATTCCTATGAGCTTGCCGTCCCTGACAACCGGAAGGCCGGTGAAGTCCTTCTCGACCATCAGGTCCCAAATCCTGGTTACGGGATCGTCGGGACGGGTGGTCACAACTTTGGTGGTCATAATATCCGATACGGGCTTCCTGGGTACGCTCTCCAGATCGATATTCTTGAACACGTCCAAAAGGCTGACAACGCCTTTCAGCACCGGTTTACCCTCCGAATCGATCACAGGAAGCAAAGACCTCTTTTCCTTGAGCATTATCCTGGCCGCATCGAGAATATTCATCTGCCCCGTCACAACAGGGACCCGGACTATGAAGCCCGAAACGGTCACATTGGACTTGGTCGAAGTCACCCGCAGCATATCCTGGTTAGTGATGATGCCGAGAACTGCTCCCTTGCCGTTTACCACCGGAAGTCCTCGAACATGGTTGTCCCTAATCATCTGGCGTGCTTTGGTCAGAAAAGTGGAATCCTCGACGTAAAGAGGATCTCTGGACATAATATCTTCAACTAACATAATTGATTCCCCTGCTGTCCAGCAATAATTCTGGATTCTACCTGTTTCCGTCCCTGCAGCTCCAGCAGAGCAACTCACCGTTCACGCTCTCCAGGGTGTCGGAGAGCATTCCGCAAACCTCGCAGATTCCTCGCACCACCCCCCGTGGCTGTTCAAAATGGACGCTCTCCCTGTGCATCTCTAACAGGTCGCTCAAGATCTCGTTTAGACCCATCGACGAGCCGGAGACCAGATCGGTATCTGTAATTATGCCGACGAGCTTTCCTTTGAATATCACGGGCAGCCTCTTGACGCCGGAGCGCAGCATCAATGTCGCAGCTTCGCGCAGGCTGGCATCGGGATCAATAGATACGACCGGGGCGCTCATGACCTGCTCTGCCTTCAGAGTTCGAGGATCTATGCCCTGCGCCAGGACCTTTTTTACCAGATCCCTCTCCGTAAGAATTCCGGCGGGCCTGTCTCCGGATACCACGATCAAACTGCCCACATTGGCCGAGCCCATCTTCCTGGCAGCGCTTAAAATGTCCAAATCGGCATCGGCGGTGATCACCGGCCGGGTCATGACATCTCTCACTGGAATCTCTGTCTCCATTGGCCGATCTACTCCGTGATAGCTCTATATCCTTATCAGAGTGCTAATGATATAAAAGGCTACTGCGGCTTTATGAAAATTAATACGAATAATACTATATTACTCAGGCGCATCACTGCCGGATATGGCCCACTATATGTGCTATCTCCGCCAAAATAAGCTCAATGCCCAACCGCGCCGCCCCCGGAGAGCCAGGCAGGCAGAATACCGGCCGGCCATGATATACGCCGGCTGCCGCCCGGGTGAGCATGGCCCTCGTTCCCACCTCCTCCAGGCTTTTGTAGCGGAAGATCTCCCCAAAGCCGGGAAGGCTCTTTTCAAAGAGCGGCTCGACGGCCTCCAGAGTCAGGTCCTGGCGGGTGAGGCCCGTGCCGCCGCAGATGACCACAGCATCGGCGATGCTGTCCTTCACCGCTCCCGCCAGCCCCAGGCCGTCCGGCAGCAGGGCGTAGCGGGCGGTATGCCCCGCAGCTCTGATCTTCTCAAGGATCACCCCGCCCGACTCGTCCTCCGCCTCTTGGGGGCTATTCACCGATCCGAACCTTCCATAACGGGAGGTGCTCGCGACCACGACATCAATGATCATTCTCTCTCCTCACCCTGGATAGAGCCCTCCGAGCATAAAATTTTTCTCGTAACGGGTCCCTTGCAAAAGACGATCTATGTCGCTACTGGCAATTGATGTGGGAGCGGGAACTCAGGACATTCTGCTCTACCGGGAGGACCTGCCTCTTGAGGGTTTGACCAAGATGGTCCTTCCGAGCCCCACCGTCCTGGTGGGAAACCGGATACGTGAGGCGGGAAAAAGGGGATTGGACATATTTCTGCGCGGGCCGACCATGGGGGGCGGAGACTTTTCCCAGGCGGTGAGAGAGCACCTGGCGGCGGGGCTGGCCGTCTATGCCACGCCATCTGCGGCGGCCACATTAAACGACAATTTAGAGCGGGTGGCGGCCATGGGGGTGATCATTGTGCAGGGCGGCGGCGACGGGGATGTTTCCGGCGGAGGTTGCGCTGTCAAAGACAGTGGCAAAGGAAGTAGCAAAGGAAGCGGCAATTCAGTGCCACCCTCGGCGCAGGTCATCGAGACGGGGGACATCGACCTTCTCGCCCTGGGAGCAGCCCTGCGCCTGTTCGACATAGACCTGCCGGACGATATTGCGGTTGCTGTGCAGGATCATGGCTTTTCCCCGAACAGGTCCAACCGGCTGGTGCGCTTTGAACACCTGGCATCTGCCATTGGCTCCGGGGGCAGCCTACAGGCATTTGCCTATCGAGAGCCGCCCGCGGCCATGAGCCGCATGAAGGCTGTTCGGGATGTTTTAGCGGATGCAGGCCACAGGCCTCTGCTCATGGACACCGGCCCGGCGGCGATATTCGGAGCGGCCCAAGACCTCTGGGATCGCCGGCCCGCCCTGATCGTCAACTTCGGAAACGGCCATACCGTGGCCGCGGTGCTGGATGAGGGGCACATCACATCCCTCTTCGAGCATCATACCGCAGACCTTTCCCCGGAGACGCTGCGGGGATATGTGAAGAAGCTGTGCAACGGAACATTGAAGAGCGAGGAGATATTCCAGGACGGAGGCCACGGCGCGTGCATTGAGAGCGTCCCGGAGGAGATCGGCGAGATACTGGTCACCGGCCCGCAGAGGCAGCCGTTTTTGGCCAGCGGGGCCTTGCCGGGAGCGAGAGCGGCGGCTCCGGCGGGGGATATGATGATTGCAGGATGCATTGGCCTTCTCTCCGCCTGGAAGGCCAGAGAGGATTTATGGAGATAGGCAGAGGGGCAGAGGCAATAATCACACTGGAGGGCGGGGTGGTGAGAAAGGCGCGACCCGCCAAGAGCTATCGCCAGAAGGAGCTGGACGAGAGGATCAGGCAGGACAGGACGCTGCATGAGGCACGCATAATGTCTGAGGCCAGGAGGATGGGGGTGAGAACGCCCATCATCTGCGATATATCCCGCTTCGACCTGTTGATGGAGCAGATCGAAGGGCCAAGGCTCAAGGATGTGATAGACGTGAAGCTGTGCCGGCTGGTGGGGGAGATGGTGGGAAGGCTGCACCGGGGGGGCATCATTCACGGGGACCTGACCACCTCCAATATGATCATCACCGCCGGCCCCGCAGACGGCGTCAACGGCAGTCGGGACAGCGGCAATATCTGCCTCATCGACTTCGGCCTGTCATATCACGATAAGACGGTGGAGGCGCAGGGCGTGGATGTGCATGTCTTCTTCCAGACGCTGGAGAGCACTCACGACCGACCGGAGGAGCTCCAGGAGGCCTTCCGGACGGGATATGTCCAGACATACGGCCAGGCAGAGGCCGTTTTGGAGAGGGTCAAAGAGATCAAAGCGCGGGGCAGGTACCTGTAATTTTGATCATCAGCAACTTTATCTAGGATATGATCATTAACTTTTATTTAATTCCAAGGTGATAACCCAATGGCTGAAGATGATGTCGTGTTCGTCGGCAACAAGCCAGTGATGAACTACGTGCTGGCAGTGGTTACACAGTTCAACAGCGGCGCAAAGGATGTCAGGATCATGGCCAGGGGCCGGGCGATCTCCAGGGCGGTAGATGTGGCCGAGGTATCAAGATCCCGGTTTCTGCCGGATGTGGCCGTGAAAGGCATCTCCATCTCCACCGAGGTCCTCAATACCGACCGGGGGGAGACGAATGTTTCCGCCATTGAGATCATCCTGGGCAAATGAGTGGTAGGCTTGACGGCTTCATCAGCATCATCGGCTTCGTCAGAATCGTCAGCATCATCGGATGCATTGCGGAGGCAGGAAAAACAGGCAACCCTGGGCGTCATATCCTCAGGCCGGGGCGAGAACCTGCGATATATTTTGAAGGCGGAGAGAGAGGGGCGACTGCCGGCCAAAGTGACCGTTGTACTCACCGATCAGCCTGATGCCGGGGCGCTGAAGATCGCCGGGGAGTATGGCGTAATCTGCCAGTTTCTCGATCCCAAGGGCCTCTCTCGCGAACAGTTCGACCGCCGGCTCATAGAGACGCTGGAGGGGGCGGGGGTAGACCTGGTGATCCTCACCGGCTACATGAGAATTCTCTCCCCCCTGTTCGTGGGACGCTATCGGGGCCGCATTCTGAACATTCATCCTGCCCTCCTGCCATCTTTTCGGGGAATGGATGCCTTCTCCCAGGCCTTGCAGTACGGCGTGCGGTGGACGGGAACCACGGTGCACATAGTGGACGAGGATGTGGACAGTGGGCCCATCGTCTATCAGATGCCTGTTCCCGTGCGGGAGGGCGACAGCCACGACAGCCTCAAGGCCCGCATTCAGAGAGCGGAGTACAGGGCCTATCCCCGGGCCATAAAGATGTTTATAGAGGGCAGGCCGAGGGTGGAGGGAAGAAGGCTGGTCTGGGAGAAGGACTGAGGGACGAGGAGGACTGAAAGGACATGGAAAACCTTTGGGCACCCTGGAGAATCGACTACATTCTGAGCAAAAAGCCGCCCGGCTGCATATTCTGCGACAAGCCCGCCGAGGGAAAGGATGAGGAAAATCTCATCCTCTTCCGGGGCAAATACCACTTCATAATCATGAACGCCTTTCCCTACAACAACGGCCACATGATGGTCGTGCCCTATCGGCACACAGCGAGCCTGGCCGGCTGGGAGGCGGCGGAGCAGCAGGAGATGATGCAGCTATCCGACCTGGCGGTGGAGCTCTTGCGCAGGACCATGCGCCCGGATGGATTCAATCTGGGGATCAACATGGGGCTGGTGGGCGGAGCGGGAGTTGCCGATCATATCCACCTGCATATCGTACCCCGCTGGAATGGGGATACCAATTTCATGCCAGTGCTGTCGGATACGAGAGTGATATCCGAGGGGCTGAAGGCCACCTACAGTAAGCTGAAAGAGGCATTGGACGGCAGTTAAAGGA
>DAOPZB010000080.1:0-7697 GCA_035353195.1 Methanothrix sp.
CTTTAGAACCTGCTTACTGCCGATGCTGACCGACAGATCTTCAATCTCCAGCAGCCGCATCACCTCCAATCAGTCTGTAGCATTTCTACTAGGGGATATAATATCTTTTGCAGTAGCCAATTTCCGAAGATATTCATCTCAGGTTGCGGCAGCTTCCCCGGATGAGACAGACGATGCCGGCGGCGAGGAGCACGGCGATGATGCCCGTCAGAAATATGCCGTCGAAGACACCGGCTCCGCCGATGGACAGGACCACGGGCGACGAGCGGTGCAGATCCAGGGGAGAGAGAGTGGGGAGGATTCCGGGAGTTGCCAGGCTCATCAGGTCCGCGCCGATCAGAGTTCCCAGGGTGCCGCTGATATAGGCCAGGGGCGGAGCGCGGCGAAATCCGCCGGCGAGCAGGAGACCAACGAAAGCCGCCAGGAGCGGAGAGAGCCAGACGGGCAGGACGATCCCCTCACCGGGTATGGCCTGCGCGGCGTTGTAGGTGATGGCAGCCACCACGGCCATTCCCATCAAGGATTTTTTCATCGAGGCTTGACCGCGGAGGATGAGGTGGGCGGAGACCGCCAGGGGAATGATGCAGCCGCCCAGGTTGACGGCCAGCATGAGGGGATGGAAATGGGCCGAGGCCTGAGGGGAGAGCTGGCCGGCCAGGGCGGAGTACCACTCCGGGTAAGAGGAGACAGGGGCGTCGAGAATGGGATAGTCCACCATGCTGCCCAAAATTGAGCCGAAGACGGCTAATGTGGCGTGCCAGTGGGAGAATCCCACCATTTCAAAGGCCGTCTCAGAGAGCCGGAGAAAGAGGTAGACGAAGATGAGGGGCGCGGCCAGCACCAGCAGCATGATGATGAAGGTTATGGGAAGCAGGAATAGCTCGAACACAGAAAATAATTAATCTTTGATAGTTAATAGAGCTTTGCCAGATCGCCTGCCGGATAGCGGGCGGCCCACGACCGAAACACAGTTCTATTTCCAATGGCCAATTGCAGCCGGTGATCCTTTACGACCATTATTTGCGGACGCGAGATGCAGGGGCTGGTACAGTCCATGATAGACGCCGGGACGCAGACCCAGATGTGCGGCATGGAGCTGACGCTGCAAAAGATCGAGCGCTTCTCCACAGCCGGGGCGGTGGCCTTCGACAACCGGGAGAGGGAGCTGCCGGCAACTGAGCCGGTGGAGTTTGATTCCTCCGGCTGGGCGTCTCTGGCCGCGGGCCCCTATCTGGTCACCTTCAATGAGATCGTGAGCATTCCCAGGGATGCGGCCGGCCTGGCCAGGGCCAGGTCCACTCTGCTTCGCTGTGGCGCGACGCTGGAGACAGCCCTGTGGGATCCCGGCTACCGGGGCAGAAGCCAGAGCCTGCTGGTGGTATACAATCCGCATGGCCTTAGGCTAAGGAAGGACGCCAGGCTGATGCAATTGCTATTCCTGCGGCTGGAGACGGCGGCGGAGAAGGTTTATGCCGGAAGATATCAGGGAGAAAATATTTAAAAACGAGAGATTAAAAATTGAAAATCTCTTCAACTCAAATTAAAGTCATCGTCTCTATCATCCGGCTGGTGTTGTTCCTGTCGAGCAGGGAGACCACCAATGCGTAATTTTGCCCCCCCAAACTCCAGATGGCCATATCATAGCTTCTCCTCTCCGGAGATATGCTGGGATCGGCGGAGCTGATGCTGTGCACAGTCACCTCTCCCCCCAGGCTGCTGGTGGCCGTCCAGTTGCCCGTCTCCCCGTCACCCTTGTCTTCGACCGCCAAAACGGCACTGGCCTCGAAGATCTTGGAGAGGTTTTCCGGGCTGAGCCTTTTCAAGACATCATCATAAACGCTCATGATTGATATGAATGCCGCATTGGAAACGGTTGTGGTATTGATGAAAAAATCCTGGGTGACCATGCCCCTATCGCTGGCGTTCAAATCGCCCTGCCCGATTTCAAAGGAGGGATCCAGATCTACAGAGAGCGTCTTTTCAGTGACCGTATAGAACACAGACTCAAGGGCGACGCCGGGAAAAGCCAGGCTGGCCAGGGTTATGAGGAGGAGCATGGCCAAAATAAGTGCCGAGAAAGATTTCATTTTATCACACCAATGGCCAATTGGCATGCAAAGTATATGTTCTTTATGAACCAAAAATAAGCAAATCTGATCCGGGATTTTTATAGCGGGGTCCGCAATAAAGGTGTATAAAGGTACGATAAAGGTGCAACGAAGAGCAGTGACGGCGCAAAAAAGATAAAAAAAAAGAGATCGATTCGAGGCGGCGATCAAATGGCCTGGATCTCTTCTTTGGTGGCGATCTTGACACTCTTTTCGCCCAGCACTCGTCTGGCCTTGGCAATGTCGTCCACCCGCAGGATGAGCATGGCCCTCTGGGCTTTGGCGGTGACAAAGGCATAGGCATAGTCCACGTTCACATTGTTGTGGCCGAGGGTGTTGACGATCTCATAGAGGCCGCCGGGAGTGTCCTTCATCTCCACGGCCAGGACATCGGTCATGGAGACAGTGAAAGCACTTTCTTTGAGAACTCTGTAGCCCTTCTCCGGGTCGTCCAGCACCATGCGGATGACTCCGAAGTCGCCTGCCTCGGCGATGGTCAGAGCCCGGATGTTCACGCCTGCGTCCGACAGCGTCTTGGCGACCTTGGCCGTTCGGCCCGGCCGGTTCTCCACAAACAGGGAAATTTGTTTGATCTCAGTCATATCATTAAGCCTCCTATACCCTATACCTTCCGTTTATCGGTTACTCTCTTGGCCTTGCCCATAGAGCGGGGGATGGTGCCCGGCTCGACCAGATCCACCTCGGCGGCGATATTCAGCACGCCCTTCAATTTATTTGAGACATTTTTCTTTAGCTTCATCAGGTCTCCGATCTTGTCGGAGAAGCCCGACTCGGTCAGCTCCACCCTGACGGTCATCATATCCAGGGGGCCCTTCCTGTCCACAATGATCTCCCAGTGGTCTCCCACCTCCGGGATGTTCATCAGCACCGACTCCACCTGGCTCGGGAAGACGTTGATTCCCCGGATGATGAGCATGTCGTCCGTCCTGCCCAGGATTCTCATGATCCGGGGGTGGGTGCGGCCGCATTCGCATGGCTCGCTGCTCTTGATTGTCAGGTCTCCGATCCTGTAGCGGATGAGGGGCAGGGCATACTTGTGCAGAGTGGTGAAGACCAGCTCGCCCGTCTCGCCGTCCGGCACAGGCTCGCCCGTCTTGGGGTCGATGACCTCGATCAGGAACATGTCCGCCCAGACATGGATGCCCTTTTGCAGGTAGCACTCGGTGAAGAGCGGCCCGGAGATCTCGCTGGTGCCGTAGATGTCGTAGGCGTGAATGCCCGTGGCCTCCTCGATCCTCCGCCGGGTCTCAAGCGACCAGGGCTCGGCTCCGAAGACTCCCGCCTTGAGCTTTGTGTCCTTCCTGATGGAGACGCCCATCTTCTCGGCGACCTCCATGATGTGCAGGAAGTAGGAGGGGGTGCAGGCGATGGCAGTCGTGCCCAGGTCCTGCATCAGCTCGATCTGCCGCTCCGTGTTGCCTGTGCCGACGGGCAGCACCGCCGCCCCGATCCTCTCTGCGCCGTAGTGAGCCCCAAGGCCGCCGGTGAAAAGGCCGTAGCCGTAGCCCACCTGGACCACGTCGTCTCTGCCGAGACCGATGGAGGTGAAGGCCCGGGCTAAAGACTCGGACCAGGTCTCGATGTCGCCCCGGGTGTAGCCGACCACCGTGGGCTTGCCGGTGGTGCCGGAGGAGACGTGGTAGCGCACCACCTGGCTCTTCGGAGCGCTGAACATGCCCGTGGGATAGTTGTCCCGCAGGTCAGCCTTTCTGGTGAAGGGCAGCTTTCTGACGTCCTCCAGGGTCTTGATGTCCCCCGGCGTGACGCCGGCAAGATCGAACTTTCGCCGGTAGAATGCAGAGTGGTCGTAGACGTACCTCACAACGGATTTGAGCCGATCCTCTTGAAGGGCGTGCAGGTCCTCGAGGGGCATTCGCTCAATATGCGGATCCCAGTAACCGGACATTGATGATCAACCTGGAACAATGAAGGCCTGGATGGATAAAAAGCAATCGATTCTTTTCGAAAGGATTTATATCTACAGGAGGGCTCTTTGCAGCTATTGACATGATTCGCTTGAAGGTGTTCGTCAGTTCAGCACAAAAGGAGATGGCAGGGGAACGGCAGGCCATCCGGGCCTATCTCAGAGACGATCCTCTTCTGCGCCGGTTCTTCGACGTATTCCTGTTCGAAGATCTTCCGGCAGCCGACCGCCGCGCCGATGCCGTCTATCTCAAGGAGGTGGGCGTCTGCGACATCTACCTGGCCCTACTGGGAAATGAGTATGGCAGTCTAGACAAAGACGGGCGTTCACCCACCCATCGCGAATTTTGCGAGGCCACCCTTCTTGGCAAGCACCGGCTGGTCTTCGTCAAGGGCACAGACGACTCCCTGAAGGATCCCAGGATGCAGGCTCTGGTAACTGAGGCGGGGGCGCAATTGATCAGGCGGCGTTTTCGCTCCTTGGAAGAGCTGCTGCCAGCCGTATATGCCAGCCTGGTGGACTTGCTCGCGGCCAAAGAGCTTCTCCGCTTCGGTCCATTCGATGCCGCCCCCTGCTTGGACGCCACAATGGACGACCTATCGAGCGAAAATATCCAGCTCTTCCTGGGAATCGCCCGCAGAGCACGAGGTTTTCCCTTATCCGAGGACACGCCGCCAGCTCAGGTACTGGAGCATTTGAACCTGTTCAAAGACAGTGCGCTGACCAACGCTGCGGTTTTGCTCTTCGGCAAGGAGCCGCAGCGCTTTCTCATCTCCTCGGAGGTCAAATGCGCTCATTTCCACGGAACTCGCGTCCAAAAGCCAATTCCCTTCTACCGGATTTACAGAGGATCCGCCTTTGATTTGGTAGACCAGGCAGTGGACTTTGTGCTCTCCAAGATCAACCTTGCCGTGGGCACGCGAGAGTGGAGCACTCAAGCACCTGTAGCCTACGAGATGCCCCCGGAGGTGGTAAGAGAGGCGATAGTAAACGCTGTCGCCCATCGAGATTACACCAGCAATGGTAGCGTTCAGGTGATGCTCTTCTCAGACCGTCTGGAGGTATGGAACCCCGGAACCCTGCCGCCCTCACTGACACTGGAAAAGCTACGCAAGCCACACGGCTCGGTTCCCGGAAATCCCCTGCTGGCCGAGTCGCTCTATCTCGCCAAGTACATCGAGCGGATGGGCACTGGAGTTGGCGACATGATCGAACGCTGCAAAAATTATGGCCTGCCTGAGCCGGAATTCGCTCTGACGGATGGCTTTGTCACCACCATCCGCAGGAGGCCTGAGCTCGCCTTCCAGGCAGTCGGAGGAACGGGGACCGCTCAAGTCACCCCCCAAGTCACCCCCCAAGTCACCCCCCAAGTCAATCCACCAATCGAGGTGCTGCTGCGATTATTGGATTCATGTGGTGACTTAAGCAATGCTGAAATCCGAAAGAGACTTGGATTAAAAGACAGAAAGCACATGCAAGAACGCTATATTGATCCGGCTTTAGAGGCAGGATTTGTTGAGCTAACCATCCCGGAAAAGCCAAGGAGCAGACTGCAGAAATACCGCATCTCCATTAAGGGCAAAACAATAATAAGCGAATTGAAGCCAAAGGTCAGCGAGTAGGGCAATAATGCCATTTATTGTTACACAGGGACTATCTGGTGAATGCGACGATCCGCCTCTTCATCTTCGACGACCAGATCGAGATCATAAGCCCCGGCCATCTGCCCAATAACCTGACTGTGGAGAAGATCCGCTCAGGCATTTCCAATATCAGAAATCCGATACTGGTTTCCTATGCTGCCAAAGGGCTGCTGCCCTATAGAGGACTGGGATCGGGAATCAAGCGAGCCCTGGAACAGTGGCCTGATATCAGCTTCAAGGACGACCGCGAAGGGTGCATGTTCACTGCAATAGTTCACCGCAAAGAGAACGTTGATGAGGGATCTGAAGAAAAAGGTTCACTGAAAGGTTCACTGAAAAGTTCCCAGAAAATCCTCGATCTCATGAAAAATGATCCAAAGATCACTGTTGCAGACCTGGCGCTGAAGATCGGCATTACGGAGAGGGCCATCAAGAAGCATATCGGAAAGTTGAAAGCAAATGGTCGCATTCAGCGCATCGGCCCGGATAAGGGCGGACGCTGGCAGGTGTCAGAATAAAATCCACCTTAGACGAAAGAAGGGCTCCTCGCTATTTTGTGTGGCCGTCCTCGGTTCGTTCAGTTATTGGCTCTCTCTGTGCGTGCTTCTCTGTCCTCTGTGTGGCTCGAAAATGCCATCTTTGTGAGTTTTTTTGTTCGTCCTCTGAGTCTGTTGTGGCGATGAAGTGGTTCTTTGTCTCTGTGTCTCTGCGCCTCTGTGGTTTAGTTAGTAAGTTGCCAATAATTAAGCCTACTGCTACTGAACAAAACCACAGAGGCACAGAGAGGAGAATAAACCTAAAAAGACAGAGTAACTCAGTTTAGCCACAAGAAATAGCGAAGAACCTTAAAAGCGTACGTCCGCCACCGGCGGCAGCTCAGTGGCCGACGACTTGAATTCAGGGGCACCATCCTACGGGGCCGAGGCGCCCCTGCCGGTTTCAGGCCCGGTCCACCTCCTCCTTGACCAGCCGGTGCACCTCTGCGGCGCTGGCTTTCCCCTTAGTCTTTTTCATGACCTTCCCCACGATGAAGTTGAGCGCCCGCTCGCTTCCCGCCCGGTAGTCGGCCACCGCCGCACCGCTCTCCGCCACGGCCTCGCGGACGGCCCTCTGCACGGCATCGCCCTCTGCCTTGCCCAGGCCTAAAGCGGCGACGACCTCCTGGGGCGAGCCGCCTTTTTTATCCAGCAGACTGCGGATGATCTGCACTGCTCCGTCCTCAGTGATCTTCTTTTCATCCAGCATCTGCACAATCTCTGCCATATCCTCCGCCCGGAAGGCATCAATGGCCATGTCCCTGTAATTCAGCTCCCCTTTGAGCACGTCCGCGATCCACACCGCGGCGAGCCTGGGTGCGGCCATCTTGGCCACGGTCTCGTAGAAGTTGGCCACCCTGATCTCCGACGTCAAAGATTTGGCGTGGTCGTCGGCCAGGCCGTACTGCCGCACAAACCTCTCTCTCTTGGCGTCGGGCAGCTCCGGCAGAGCCTCCCTGATGGCCGGCACCCAGGAGGCGATCCTCAGCACCACCAGGTCGCACTCCGGGAAGTAGCGGTAGTCGTGCGCCCCCACCTTGCTCCTGATGGATACGGTGATGTTCCTGATCTCATCGAAGTGCCGCGTCTCCTGAACAACCTTGATGCTCCGCCTGGCGAGGTTTCTCTGCCGGGTGATCTCGTAGGAGAGGGCTTTTTCCACGCCCTTGAAGCCGGAGATGTTCTTAACCTCCGAGCGGTCGCCGCCCTTCAGGGAGATGTTGGCGTCCACCCTCATCGCCCCCTCCAGCGAGCCGTCGAAGACCTCCAGGTACTCGAGAATGCTCTTCAGCTTGTCGAGGAAGGCGCGCGCCTCTTTGGGGGAGCAGAGGTCCGGCTCGGTTACAACCTCCAGGAGAGGCATGCCGCAGCGGTTGTAGTCCACCATGGTGTACTTGGCCTTGTCAATGGTCCCGGCATGCACCAGCCTGCCCGGGTCCTCCTCCATGTGCGCCCGGTTGATGCG
>DAOPZB010000081.1:0-7687 GCA_035353195.1 Methanothrix sp.
TCTACGCCGTCCCGGTGGAGATCGACCGCAGGGTGGCGGAGCTGAAGCTGGCCTCGATGGGCCTGGAGACAGAGAAGCTCACAGCGGAGCAGGAGAAGTACCTGCATAGCTGGCAGATGGGAACCTGAAGGGGTGACCGGCCTTGGATCTGCTCAAAGGCAACCTGGAATCATATCTGAAGAGCGTTTACGGGCGGGATCTGAAGCTCCTCTGTACCCGCCAGATGGGCGAGACCATACCCACATCAGAGGACGTCAAAGGATTCGGATACGGCTCGCCCCTGCTGGTGGAGTTTGAAGTCAAGGGCAAGAGGGGCTCCGCCGTCCTCTCCACCATGCGGGTGCAGCGCGGCTTCGGCCACGACCACTTCTCCGACCGGGCGAGGATTATGATCTGGCAGAACTCAGCATTCTCCTCTCTGCCGAAACACGTCCCCTCCTTAGACGTCGGCTACTTCACAGATAAAGGCAAGCTGGTCAGCGCCGGAGCCGCCAGGGAGTATTTCCTGCTCATGGAAAAGATAGAGGGAAAGGAGTACTTCTTCGACCTGGAGAGGGTCAAGGAGAGCGGCGCTACAGACCTGGACTACGACCGCACCATTGCCCTCTCCGATTACCTGGCGGAGGTCCATGCCGTCAAGAACGACTGCCCGCCCCTCTACCTGCGCAAGATCAGGGAGACGGTGGGCGACGGCGAATGCATCTTTGGCATCCTGGACGACTATCCGGACAATCCCAGCTTCCTGGACAGAGGAGAATTGCAGGAGATCGAGAAGGTCTGTGTGGAATGGCGCTGGATGCTGCGTGAGAAAGCCAGCAGGCTTTGCCAGGTGCATGGCGACTTCCACCCCTGGAATATCATGTTCCGGGAGGGTACCGACTTCTCGGTTCTGGATAGAAGCCGGGGAGAGTGGGGCGAGGCGGCCGACGATATCACTGCTCTGGCCATGAATTACATATTCTATTCTGTGCAAAAGAGCCTGCGCCTGACCGGGGACCTGAAGGACCTCTTCGAGCTGTTCTTTGAGAATTACCTGGATAAAACGGGAGACGACGAACTGCTGGAGGTCATCGCCCCCTTCTTTGCCTTCCGGGCGACAGTGGTGGCCAGCCCCACCTGGTATCCTCTGCTCTCCGACGATGTGAGAAGAGCCCTATTCAACTTCCTGGAAAATGTCCTGGCCTCCAAGAAGTTCAATTACCGGGATGTGAACAGCTATCTTGCTTGAGGACGGGCAGGTCCGGCCTCAAGAGCTGGCCGGCATCGGCTTGAGGGGCCGGCAATGAAGAGGTATGCCTTCGAGCTGTCGGGAGAGCACGAGACCCTCCCCCAAAGCGAGGCAATAGCACTGGGGGAGGCATTCTCCACCAGCTTTTCGGCGGTCTCCTCTTTCGACCAGTGCCTGATAGTTGAGGCGGAGGGGCTGGATGTTGAGATCCTGGGCAGCCGTCTGGCCATGACCCACCGCATCATCGAGGTCATGGAGATATGCGAGGCCGATCTGACAGCCCTCGCCGGTGCGGCGGAAGCGCTGGACCTGCCGGCCAAAAGCTACCTGGTGAGGGCCCGGCGCATCAAGAACTCCGCCCCCGGAGGGGATGTGGTAGAAAAAGAGATCGGACGAATCCTTTTTCGCAGGGGCTTTCGGGCGGACCTCTCCCGGCCGGAGGTTGTGCTGCGGGCGGTCATAACCGGCGGAAAGATCGTTATCGGTCGGGAGGCTGCTCGGGCCGACAGAAGCTCTTTCGAGGCGCGCCGGCCTCACCTCAAGCCCTTCTTTCACCCCGGCGTCCTCATGCCGCGTATGGCTCGCGCCCTGGTCAACCTCACCCAGGTTCGCGCAGGGGAAATAATGCTCGACCCCTTTGCCGGGACCTGCGGCATACTCATTGAGGCCTGCCTGATTGGTGTTCATGGCTGCGGCGTCGAAGTTCAGCCTAATTTAGTGAAGGGAGCACTATGCAATCTGTCGGGGGTTGACTGCTCTTTATTATTGGGGGACGCCAAACGCCTGCCCCTGCATAACTCATCAATTGATGCCGCCGTCCTGGACACACCCTATGGCCGATCAGCAAAAATTCTTGCCTTGTCAAAAGAGCTTCTTTTGCAAGAAAGTTTGAGTGAACTGCACAGGGTTCTCAAGCCCGGCTGTCGCATGGCCATAGTTGCCGACCGGCCAATAGAGAGCCTGCTTTATGCCGCCGGCTTTGATATATTGCAGTCCCATACGGACCGCGTGCACCGAAGCCTTGTCCGGCATATCTTCCTCTGCCGGAGAGGCAATTAATGGGTAAGTTTTAATAGTTATTTCTTGTCTATGCGCCCTATGCAATCTACGGGTGATAAGTACGATCTGGCTGAACCGGATCTCAAGTCATTTACCCGTTCTTCAATAAGGACGAAGGTCATGCTCACCCTTCTCGATGGGGGCAAGACCGTGGGAGATCTGGAACGGATCATGAACACCCGGGCCTCCACCATTCTGCACTCCGTAAAAAGCCTGATGGACAGCCGATTGGTAGAAAAAAAGCGCCTGGAATATATCCTCACCAGCATCGGCCGGGTCCAGGCCCTCATATTAGACGACCTGGTAAATACCATTGTCACCATTAACGAGCATAGCGGCTTCTGGCTGTCCCATGACATGAATGCCATTCCTGTTGAGCTGCAGAAGAGAATAGGAATGCTGGGCCAGGGGGAGATGATAAGAGACTCCCCGGAGACGCCGCTGAAATCTCTGGAATATTTTATAGAAAATGTCATTCAATCCAAGGAAATCCTGGGCGTATCCCCTGTTGTAGTCACAGGCTATGGCCAGATGATCTTTATGGCCGTAAATAACGGCTCCAAAGTGGAATTGATTCTCACAAATCCCGTCCTCAACGCAATCATATCCGAACACGGCAGGGAGACGTTCAACGAATTTTTGAAAAGGGAGAACTTCAAGCTTTTTTACATAGAAGGTGATGTAAAGATAGCCTTCACCGTGACGGAGGCATTTCTTAATTTGGGGCTATACAGGCTTGACGGCAGTTACGATCTGGGCATGGATCTGATCTACACAGGAGAGAAGTCCATTGAATGGGGAAAGATGCTTTACAGCCATTACAGATCACAGGCCCGGCAATTGAATGAGGTCTAAAGAACGGATGGCATATTTACAATCTGTTCGGTGAGTGTCCTTTATCTATTTATCTTTGGTTTTTTTTATCGGTTTCTCTCAGTCGGCATTTTGCCTTCCATCGCATGATGGCGTCGGGCACCTATAATCAATAAGAACTAAAAATAAGTACTTTAAATACTAATACATATTTCTAATTTTATATGCATGATATTTCATAAGTATAAACATACATATCCTTAGCTAAGTAAGTTAGTTTCTTACTTGAAATATATATTTAAAACTATTAAATAAATAGTTAGTGGTGAATGGATATGATGTTTAAAATTATATATTTTCAGAAAACGATGAAATTGTCCATATCGGATGCATTTTATGATATGTTCTGGCCTGGAGTTAAGCGTATCCTCAATTTGCTAACAATAAGCTCTCTACTGATTGCATTGACGGCATTCTTCCAGACCCTGGGCGGATATATTCTGTTGGATCTGTCCCCCAATTACGGCATCTGCACCGCCGCTTTTCTTATAACATTTTCTATGTACAGTGCCAATAAGCTGACGGATATCGAGGAGGATGCCATAAATCGGCCGGATAGGATAGATTTTTTGGAAGGAAAAAAGGAGATAATTTTGTTTCTCACCATCTATACGCTCATTTTGTCTGTTCTGATAGTATATTCAATTGAATGGACTGCGCTGTCCATTCTCTTCCTACCATTTATCGCTAATTGCGTCTACAGCATCAGGCTTCATCCCGCACTTCCCAGGCTCAAAGACATCCCTTTTGCCAAGAATATCGTCGTCGGCCTCTCCTGGGCGCTGGGATGCACTCTGATGCCCGTCTTCACTTCGGATTTCGGGCCGGACAAATGTGTCATACTGCCCACGGCATCGGTCATTTATCTGATGCTCGTCAAAGATTTTATCAACTCTACACTATGCGATGTAAAGGACATCAACGGCGACCGGGAGAGCGGAGTTCAGACCATACCTGTGATCCTGGGAGCGAAAAAGACGCGACGTATTCTGCTGGCATTAAACTGCACACTCTTGCCTCTGCTTATCCTGGTCCAGGGAAGTATATTCCTCATCTATTCCCTGCTGATTTTTATCGAGTACATATTCGTACTCGGCTTTTCCGAGTCCAGCCGGCCTGCTGTGGTGGAGTTCTTTATAGACGGTGAGTGGCTGATTATCTGCCTTCTGCTCCATGTCCTGGGACTGGCCGGCTGAGAACCGGCCACTCATTTCTTCACTTCGAAGCCCTCTTTCAGCCACTCTTCTATGCCTTTGGTTAAATTATACAATTCCGAAAATCCCAGCGATACCATGAGCTCAATAGCCCGTCCTGACCTTACGCCGGTGCGGCAGTAGAGCAGGTAATTTGCATGTCGGTCCAGGCTGGAGATCTGGTCACGAAAGGAAGGAGACCGGAAATCCAGGTTGATTGCACCATTCAAATGGCCGGACAGAAACTCTCTGGGGGTTCTCACGTCCAGTATCACCAGGCATCTCTCATTCCAGGAATCGGGTTCAGCCTCCTTGCCGCTCACCATCCTGCCGGATAGCTGCTCCAGGATGCGGCGGCATTCATGGGCGCTGAGCTGCTTGACGATTGTACCACTTCGACCAACGGCCCGCTTTTGATTTCCGGAGATATTGGGCCTATTTCCTTCGGACATGATTGATACCTACACCCGCCAGATCTGCTGGGGCAGGAGGGTCAGCCTCTCCGCCCCGCTGGCTACTACCAAATAGGTGTCTTCGATTCCCACAACGCCCAGGCCCGGATAGATCATCTTGGGCTCGAGGGCAACAGTCATGCCCGCAATGATCTCGTGGTCCAACGGCCCCAAAACGGGGTATTCGTCGATTTGCAGTCCCAGGCCGTGGCCCACGAATCCGGCTTTCCTCCCCGGGGGCCCTCCCAGATAGTCGCTGTAGCCGAGCCTCTCTCCCTCAGCCTGGCATAGATCGAAGATCTGCCTGCCTGTCCTGCCGGGCATCAGCTCACCGGCCGCGGCCTGCTCGATTTGTACAGATGCCTCATGAGCCCTCTCCAGCTTTTCCGGAAGGCGGCCCAGGCAGAAGATGCGGGTCTCATCTGCCAGGTATCCTGCAAAGGACCCTGCATAGTCCACCAGCACCGGCTCGCCCCGCCTGATCCTCCTCCATCCCGGCCCCTGGGGTGAAAAGAGAGACATCCCCCGCCCTCCGGTGGGAGAGGAGACGAAGCTGGGGAGAGCAGCGCCGGCCCCTGTCATGAGATGGCCCATGGGAAGGCTCTGGTTGAACCTCCTGAATGTGACCATGCCCGAATGGCCGGATAGCCGCAGAGCATTCTCCACGGCCACCGCCAGGTCAATCTCTCTCATGCCCTCTTGCAGGTGATCGGCGACGCATGAAATGGCATAGTCGAGCCCTCCCGCCGCCCTGCGGATGAGGCCCACTTCGAAATCGGATTTGACGGAGCGAATTTGCTTGATGCTCTCCGAAATATCGCGAAGGTGCACGTCTTCGCCCAGCGATCTCTTCAGGCGCAGGAAGTTATTGCAGGGGAGGACATCCATCTCCAGGCCGATTTTCGCACCGCAGGGCAGATGCAAATCATCCTTAAGAGTCCTCATGCTCTTCTGGGGCTGCACGGCGAGGGGAGACTCCTCTTTCGCCCTCTCCAGGCTCTTTCTGATCATGAGCGTCGGCTCGCCGTCTCTGGGAACATACAGGAAGCCGTCCTGGGCGGTGCCTGAGAAATATCCCAGATCAATGGATTCCAGGATTATGGCCCCGGTCAGATCGGCCATGCGGCTCTGCAGCCTTTTGATTCGGTTGCGAATCTCTCCGGCGGGGTGAAGGATGTAATCCGACTCCTCTGTCTCCGGGCACTCTCTTATCCCGGCTTTTTCCGCTGCCATTGATGCTTCATTCATCCAATTCCTATCTCCTCTTCCAGGTCGCTCAGGTACTTGTGCAATACCGCCGTCCTCTTGGCGGCCAGCCTTTTGCCGGTCATGGTATGCATCCCTGCCTCCAGGCGGAGGAGCTTTCTGTAGAAATGGTCTAAATTCCATCTGCCGTCATCCGGCTCCCTCTCCCGGCAGAAGGGATCTCGCGGGCTGTACAGCTCCCGGCCCAGGGTTCCGCCGGTCATGAAGACCCTGGCAATTCCGATGGCGCCCAGGGCGTCCAGCCGGTCGGCGTCTTGGAGCACCCGGCCCTCCAGTGTATCGGGGACAACTCCCAGGGAATAGCGATGCACATCTATGGCATAGAGCACCTGCTCTATCTTTGACTCATCCAGCCCCATCTTCCTGAGAACGGATAGCTCTGCCTGCCTGACCGCCCCCTCCGGCCCTCCGGCTGCCTTTCTGCTCTTCTTCTCCGATCCCACATCATGCAGCAGAGCTGCGGGAAGCAGAATTTCCAACTCTGCCCCCTCGGCGCGGCCTATTGTCCGGGCATTTCCGTAAACCCTCAAAATATGGGAAAAATCGTGAGCCGGATCGGCTCCCCTGTAGAGGTCTTCGACTGCCGGAAAAAAGGATTCGAGGCTGCAATCGTCAGGAGGCATCTCATGGATGAAGGCACAATTAAGATAAATAACCTCTGATGAATTTCTTGACAAACTTTTTATAAGATCCATCCCTAACGTATGGAGATATTTGCAGAATTGTTGCTGCCTGTGAGGTGTCAACGACATGAACCGAGTTATGCATAAACCTAAGACATTGGGTGCGGAAGCTATGGCCTTCTGCAAGGCAAAGGCGTTTGGGGCTATACTGCTGATTTTACTGGTGCAGCTTCTCTTATTGCTGCCGGCAGAAGCCCATCCACCATCTCAGGTGAGCCTGAACTATGACAGTGCCAATCAGAGCCTTCAGGTGACGACCACTCATACGGTCTCCAATCCATCCGGCCATTACGTCTTCAAGGTCGATGTCCTGAAGAATGGTGAGATGGTGCTGACCAAAGAGTACACCAGCCAGCCCACAGGATCGACATTCACCTACGACTATCCGGTCAATGCCACGGCAGGGGACGTCCTCAAGGCCACGGCTTATTGCAGCATTGCCGGAAGCAGGTCGGCAGAGATAACCGTGGGAGACGTCGCCCTCAAAGTGATGCAGGCGGAGGAGGAGGCCTCCGACCTCCCTTTGGAGAAGGTCAGGCTTCCTCCCGGCTTTAAGATCGAGATATACGCCGAGAACCTGACATACGCCCGCTCGCTGGCCATCAGCCCCAACGGCACCCTCTTCGTCGGCACCCGCCTGCCCTTTGAGACGCTGGACTCCCCCAACGGCTTGGCTGTTTATGCCATTGTTGACAAAAATCAAAATCATTATGCTGAGGAAAATGAGATCTTTACGGTCGCCGAAGGCCTGAACAATCCCAACGGCGTTGCCTTCCGGGACGGCTCTCTCTATGTAGCTGAGATCGACCGCATAATCAGGTTTGAAGACATCGAATCCCGGCTGGCTGAGGATGGTGGCAAGCCCTTTGAGCCGGTCACAGTCAAGGAGCTGCCCCAGTATCTTCTGCACGGCTGGAGGTACATAGGCTTTGG
>DAOPZB010000082.1:0-3536 GCA_035353195.1 Methanothrix sp.
GGAGTGGTAATGCTCTGCAGGCATTTGCGTAGCCGCTCCGCCACCTTGGCAACTGATAAGGCGCTCTCTTCCTATGCCGATCTGATTTAAACCTTTATCGGTTGGGGCATCACCTGCGCCGCCATCCCTGCAGTGACTTCCTACTCTATAAAGATTGCCATCTGGGCAATGCAGTGACATATACGTGAGAATGATTAAGCGAAAAGTATTTATCGTCAAAAGACTAAGGCTTGGACGGCGAAAGTCGAAAAAGACATCTTTTCTCCCTCCTATCCCAAGACTTTTGCCTCCCTCCTACATATCGAAAACCAAAGCTTTCTATTCGATGTACATTAAATGCCAGAGCATGAAGAGCATGTCCTTCTGCATCACCGCCCTTGGCAAAATGGCCATAGTCGATGAGGGCAGGTCCATTACACAGCTCTGCCTCCCCGGAGAGCTGCCGCCGAGCGACGCCGCCCTGCAGAATACGGACCTCCTGGATGAGGCGATAGAGCAGCTCAAAAGCTACCTCTGCGGGGAGCGCAGGATCTTCGAACTGCCTCTGGCCCCACAGGGAACCGACTTCATGCAGCGCGTCTGGCAGTGCTTGCTGGCCATACCTTACGGCGAGACGAGTTGCTACCGGGAGATTGCCGAGTCATTGAATAAGCCTCTGGCCTTCCGGGCGGTAGGGGCTGCCTGCCGCAGAAATCCCCTGCCGCTGTTCATCCCCTGCCACCGAGTGATAGGCAGGGACGGCAGCCTGACCGGCTACCGGGGAGGGCTGCAGATCAAAGAGCAGCTCCTGAATCTGGAAGGAGCAGACATAGGAAAGAGAGAATGCCACAAGGATCGAAACCCCAGACGATGAGATGGAGCTGAGAGGGAGAAGGCCTGACAAGGAACATTTTATATGGTTTGCCGGAGCCTAAAAGCATGAAGCACTATGGTCCTGGAAAACTTAGGCGGGTCGCTGCGCAATGCCCTGAAGAAAATTGCGTCTGCGAATAAGATCGACAAGGCACTGGTAGACGATGCCGTGCGGGAGATTCAGCGCGCACTGCTGCAAGCCGATGTGAATGTCAAACTGGTGATGCAGCTCTCCAATACCATCAAAGAGAGAGCATTAAACGAGAAGCCTGCTGCTGGCATGAATCCTCGCGAGCATGTCATAAACATAGTCTACCAGGAGCTGATCAATCTGGTGGGAAGGGGAAGCGACATTCCCTTAAAGAAACAGAACATCATGCTGGTCGGACTGCAGGGCTCGGGAAAGACCACCACTGCGGCAAAGCTGGCCACCTTCTTTCAGAGAAAGGGACTGCGCACGGCGGTCATCTGTGCCGACACCTTCCGGGCGGGAGCCTTCGACCAGCTCAAGGCTCTCTGCGAAAAGCAGGGCATCTTCTTTTACGGTGAGAGGGGAAACACCGATGCTCCGGCTGTGGCCAGGGCCGGCCTGGAGGCCGCCAGAAAGTATGATGTGAGGATCGTCGATACCGCCGGTCGGCATGCCCTGGAAGACGACCTGATCCAGGAGATGAAGGATATTCATGCGGCGGTCAACGCCGAGCAGAAGCTCCTGGTGATGGATGCTGCCTTAGGCCAGCAGGCATCCGAGCAGGCCCGGGCCTTCAATCAGGCGGTATCCATAACCGGCGTCATAATCACCAAGCTGGACGGGACCGCCAAGGGCGGCGGGGCTCTGTCCGCTGTGGCCGAGACCCACACCTCTGTGGCCTTCATCGGCGTGGGCGAGACGCCCGCCGACCTGGAGAAGTTCGAAGCAGACCGCTTCATCTCCCGCATGCTGGGCATGGGAGACATCAAGACGCTCATCGAGAGAGCCCAGGAGGTGCAGACCGATCAGGAGGTCGATATGGACTCCCTCATGCGGGGCAAGTTCTCCCTCAAGGACATGTACCAGCAGATGGAGGCCATGAACAAATTGGGCCCTCTCAAGCAGATCATGCAGATGCTTCCCCTGGGCGGCCTGGGAGTGGAGCTGTCCGACAAGGAGTTTCAGATGACCAAAGACCGGCTGGACAAGTATCGGGTGGTCATGGACTCCATGACGAAGGGCGAGCTGGAGGATCCCAAGATCATCACTGCTTCGCGCATCAAGCGCATATCGAGGGGCAGCGGGGCCTCGCCGGAACTTGTGCGCGAGCTTCTCAAATCCCATCAGGCCATGCAGAAGGCCATCAAGGGCATGCGGGGGGGAGCCGGAAAGATGAACATGAAGCGGCTCATGAAGAGGTTCTCTCCCGGAGCCAAGCAGGCATAGGCATCCGGACCGGGCAGGCTCCCTAGCAGGCAGGCCAGGCAATGAGGCAGGCAATTCTCCGGTCAGGGCATGGAGCAGATGCGTGGGCCACTACAGCCGTTACTGTAGCCATCTGCCCCGGGCCGTGTTGGAGTTGAACATATTTTCAGGCATGTCTGCCCCTGACGCACCGGCAGATCGGCTGAAGTATCCCGCAAAGCTGCTGCTACCGTCCTCCGTCAGGCGAATCACATAGATTTCTCCGGAGGGTGCCGTCACATTCAAATTGAGTTTTCCGCCTTGCAGCCATCCCTCCACCTGGACCGGCTCCGCTTTGACGGTCTGGCCGCTCCGGGAGGACGTCAAATTGCCCATTCCAGATATAGCGCCATCTTTTTCGGAAAGCTCAAGCTCAAGGCTGGCGTTCTCCCGGCTGTCGTTGCCGTCGCTCAAAGATATGGCAATCATGCGGGAACCATCCGCTTCCGCAGCCCCCACAGTGGATATGCTCTCTTCTCCGTACTCCCGGAGGAACTCGTCGTAGCTGTCCATGGAGATGTCCACGGCAGAGTCGCCCAGATAGTTGTAGGATGCTCCGCCCCCACCCAATGAGCAGCATTTGGACTGGGCCGGCGAGCCGCAGGACATAAGCAGTGCCGTGAGAAGCATCAGACGCATCAGCAGCATTATCCGGGCCCCCAGACGCATGACAGGATTTGCGCTCATTGATTCTGCTCTGCTATGTTTTGTACGGCGCTGCCCACCCAGGCACCGGAGGTGGCGCTGGGACTTGATCCTTTGCCCAGGGCCAACGCATTGCCCTCTCCTTCGGCAAGAACCAGGCTTGCTGTGACCGTCCCCGATCCGGACGACCCGTCGGCAGAGAGTAAATCATACTCGCCTGCCAGGGTCGTGCCGGATGTTGAGAGGGACAGCCGCAACGACTCCAGCCCATCCACCGAGGAGACAAAGAGGCTCGGGCTGCTTGCTGCCACAGAGCCGGCGGCAATTACAGATACAGTCCTATCGCCGGAGGACATGATTCCTGAGCCCATGATGAAATCGCCTTTCTGGCGGATCTGCAGGTCGATGTGGCGGAGGGAAGAGCCCGCCAGGTCGAGCGACCAGCTTCCCGTGAGGTTGGCCAACGTGGAGGCCGCCCCCAATTCCGACGTAGATGCCGATCCCTTGCCCACGGTCAGGGCGGGAATTATCCCCGTGCCCGTGCTCACTGTGCCCATGTAGCCCTGCGATGATGCAATTGCCGAAAAACAACTGAGCAAGATAA
>DAOPZB010000082.1:3636-7648 GCA_035353195.1 Methanothrix sp.
GCCTGGACCGGCTGAACTGCTGCCGTAGACAGGGGAGCAGTCGGTGCCGCCGTTCCCTGCACGGAAAGCAGGCTGCCGAAGGCCACACCAGGCTGGGTTACTCCCGGAGCGGTATAGACATAATCTCCGTCCATGGAGCCCTGCCTTATGGTAAGGCTCAGGCGATAGAGCGTGCTGCTTGCCAGCGGGCTGACATAGAGGGCCAGACGGTCGCCCAGGACCGTACCGCCTGCGGTGACAACCGTGGAAACACCGTTTTCGGTAAGCTCCCCGGAGCCGAATACTGCGTCTTGTGTCTGATACAAATTGAGCTTGAGGAAGCTGGTATCCACATCAGTCAGGGTAAAAGCCCAGCTTCCCGCCGCCGGAGCCATTCCGACGCCAGAAACGACAGATACCGGCGTTCTGACTCCCTTATCAGCAGGAACGTGGGGGCTCATGCCCGTGTCCTTTCTTATGACGAACAGGCTCTCATTTCGGAATGAGAGTGCCGAGTCATTTACATCCTTAACAAGTGTGTCCGCTCCACTGCGGACTTCCTGGTAGATCTCACTGCCCGATGTGCCGTCTGCCGGAAAAGCCGACTCTGCAAGATAGTCCTTTGGGCCCTGGGCAAAGGCAGTCAGAGAAAGACATACCACAAAGGCCAAAGCTATCACCACACTAATTTTTCCCATTCTCCTGATACCTCCGCTCCAAAAATCAACTGCTGAGATCTTAAAGCTTGCCCTTCATCCAATTGCAGAATATAGGAAAGGCGATTGCATCAGGGGACGGTCATCCTCATCCAGGCCAATATTATGAGGATCGTCGCTGATACCGTCACGATCTCCGTCTTCCATCGAGCTGCCGGCCCAGAGGTTTCCCAGGCGGCTGCTGAGGGTCCTTCCCTGAAATCGATACGATATATCCTGAGGAGAGGTCCAGGTGTTGGTGGATATGAAGGAGTGGACATCGCGAGAATTGCCCATAAATGTATTCAAATAGATCTGATTTCCGCTGGAATGCTGGGGATATACGCCTTCATCCAGAGAAAGGCCCTCATAATTGAAGCTGATATTATTAAAGCTGACTTGATTGTTCCCGCTGCCTATAAGCCTTATCCCCTGATGGCAGCCTGCGGCCTCATTTCCGGTTATATTGCAGCCGGAAGAAGCCGTAATGCCTATGCCGATGTTTTTGCTCTGAATGGTGTTATTCTCAAGATTGTTTTGCATGGAATCTTCGACCATTATACCATCGACATTTAGAGAGAGATCATTGGACTTTATGCTATTGTTTGCAGATCCATCCAGGCGGATTGCAGTCTCACCTAGCAGGATTTCATTTCCGGTCAGGCTGATATTGCAGGAATGAAGAAGCGAGACCGCATGGCTGCACCCATCCAGACGATTTTCCAGGAGAGTGCAAACGCTGCTATTGTCCAGGAGGACGCCGGTCGGGCAGTCGTCGATGTCGTTTCCATTGATGCTGATATCTGTGGATGAATTGAGGCGGATTGCTGCCGCAGAAATCCTGTGGAGGGCATTTTCAGAGATCGTACCATTGCAAACATCCCGCAAGACGATTCCCAAATCTCCGCCAACAATTTGATTTCGGGAGAGCGAATTTCCCTCGCAGACGCCCATGATCGCGATAGCCTCCCGGTTGCCCCGAAAGGCATTGCCTTCCAGGATATTGCGGCTGCTTGCCACCATCTGAAGGCCCTTATCGAAGTTCGTGTTCACCTGATTGAATGAGAAGTTGTTTGCCGACGAATCCTCGAAAAATGCTCCACTGCCAGCGGAGATATTGCTGAAGATATTTCTTTGCATGAGATTTCCGTTCGAAGAGATCAGGTGGATGCCGTACTGCTCGTTGAGTCCAGCATTGTTGCCCTCAAGGCGATTTTCATGGGAGAAGAATAGGGTAATTCCGCTTCCATCGTTGTCCTCCAGGTCATTGTCTGCTACGAGATTGCCGCAGGAGTCCCACAGGTAAATGGCATAGTCGTTTTCCGATGCAGTGTTGTTGGATATGGCGTTTCCTCGAGATCGGTAGGGGTAAAACCCATAGTCGTTGTTGATGGCTGAATTGTTATGCACAGTATTATTACTTGAATTTGATAATACTATGCCATAATCGTTGGTGATCATCAAATTATCCTTAATGACATTGCCCTGGGATTGATAGAGCTTTATAGCTATGCCCATGTTTTCACTGGCATTATTATTGACAATGAGATTATCCTCAGAATCGATTGCTATGATCCCTGCCTGGTTATTGCTGCAGAAGGAATTATCGGAGATGTGATTGTCCCTTGACGAAAAGATGACAAGACCGCCCAGATAATTATCATCCACCTCATTTCCGACAACGGTGTTGCCGTCAGAGGAGATGAGGATACCTACGGCATTTCCTTGCATGGTATTATTGGCGATGATGCAATTTCGAGAAGTCACCAACACAGCCGCCCCGGACCAGTCGGTAGCCCCGAAGAGGTCCATGCCTTCCACCTTCGCACCCTCCGCCGTGATCCGGATGGCAGAGCCCCCATCTTCAGCCGTCAGAAGAGGCCGGCCACCTCCTGCCGTCTCCGCCCCCCGCAGGATCAGGCTCTTGTTGATGATGATGCTCTCCCGATAGCTTCCCGGCTGGATCTCGATGACGTCTCCGGGAAGGGCGGAATTGATGGCCTGCTGGATGCTCTGGCCCGGGAGAATGGATATGTGCGACGCTTCCGCGGTCGGCACGGCAGAAAAGCCCATTAAAATGAAAAGAAGAATGGCGAGCAGAGGCCTGTCCGATTCTAATGAGCTGCAAGTCATTGCCCATCTTCCTTGATGCGGCTTAAATCGGCTCTAAGGCCGTCTGACATCTTTGCATCTGTCAGATTGGCATCATGTAGGGATAGAAGGGTAAACTTATCGTATTTTATATGTTCAAGGTTGGCCCCGGTGAGGTCGGCACCCGTCAACTCCACCCGGTCAAAGCTGGCCTCTCTCAAATCCGCTCCCATCAAATTGGCATTGGCGAGATACACCAGTATCAGGTCAGATCCGCGAAGGGACGAGCCGGAGAGGTCAACGCCGCGCAGGTCCGTCTCGCAGAGCCTCACCCGATCCAAAACGGCCCGGCGCAGCACGCATCCCGCCAGCCGGGCCGAATCGAGGTCTGCATCAGAGAGGTCGGCACCAGTGAGGTTGGCTCTTGTCAGGTCGGCATAGGGAAGTTTGGCCGAGTTCAGGCTCGCCCCCATGAGCCGGGACTCGGTCAAATCGGCATAGTCAAGGCTGGTCCCGACCAAATTGGCATTGCTCAAGTCAGCGCCCATGAGATAAGCCCTGGTAAAGTCGGCTCCGGACAGGTCGGCTCCATTGAGGTTTGCGCTGTAGAGCTCTGCCCTGGAGAACTGGCCGCGGGAGAGATAGCTTTTGGACAGGTCAGCCCAACTGACGTGAGCGCCGATGAGGTTGGCGCTGATCAGGTATATTCCCTCGAGGTTAGCCCCGGAGAGATCGGTTCGAAAGAGCCTGGCATCGGTCAGGTCGGCATTGGAGAGATTGGCGTCGGAGAGGTCCGCCTCTGTCAAATCCGCCTTCTTTAAAACGGCATGGCTGAGAATCGCGCCGGACATCCGGGAATAGGCCAGAAGGGCTCCGGAGAGATCGGCCTCATTCATATCTGCCCCGCTCAGGTCTGCTGCCGTCAGGTCGGCTCTCGCCATATCAGCATTGCGGAGACGGGTGTTGGTGAGCCATGAGGAACGGAGATATGCCCCGCTCATATTGCAGCGGCTGAGATTGGCGCCTGAGAGGTCCGACTGATTGAGATGGCTGCCACGCATATTGATATTGGAGAGGTCCAGGCCGGCCAGGCTGGCGCGATCCGTCATCCTGGCGCTCAGGTCGTGCTGCCCCCCGGCAGAGGCGCACACGGCAGTCAGTGCGCCGGCCAGCAATGCTCCGAGCATCAATAGGGCCAGCGCAGGCGGTCTCAAACAATGCCTTCTCATAGATCCCCATACTTTTGA
>DAOPZB010000083.1:0-7588 GCA_035353195.1 Methanothrix sp.
GGATGTCATTTTAGCCGAAGGGGCAGATCTATGGATGCAGATTCTCGTGCAGAAGGCGGTCCGCTTCGGACTGGACAATTGCATCAGCAGGAGCGGCAGATTCAGGAGCATGGCCGCCCGGTCCTATTGGAGCTACGGCAGGGCAAATCACAGGGACAAAGCCCTGATCCCGGAGGGGCGGCTGCTGATAGACACCGCCTCCAGCTTTGCCTATCGGGAGGGAGGTCTGAAAGGCATCCTCCTCGCGGCGCGCCTGTCCGGCCTCTCCCCCAATCTGACCGCCCGGTTCACTCCCGGCACCCTCATCTCCTCCTATGAGGTCTTCGAAGCCCTCCGCCGGGGCCTGGCGGTGCCCTTCCGGAAGAGCGATGCCGAGGGCATTCGAGACTTCTCGGAGTTGAAGAGCTGCGACAGGGGAGGCATGATGCTACAGCCGGAGCCGCGCCTGCATGAGCGGGTCTCTCAGATCGATTTTACGTCTCTGTACCCCTCCATCATAGTCAAGTACAACCTCTCTCCCGAAACCATCGAGCACCCGGAGAGGAGGGGATTTCTGGCGGCCGTCATCTCTCCCCTGCTCAATCTGCGCATAGAGACCAAGAGGAGAAAGAAGCTGGACCCGGATTACGCCGGCATCGACTCCATCCTCAAGTGGATGCTGGTCACCTGCTTCGGCTACACCGGATACAGGAATGCCAAGTTCGGCCAGATCGAGGTTCACGAGAGGATCACCGCCGTCTCCAGGGAGCTGCTCATGCAGATCAAAGAGATAGCCGAGGGGATGGGCTTTGAGGTTTTGCACGGCATTGTGGACTGCCTCTGGGTCAAGAAGATGAGGGTTATGGGGAAGGCGAACGGCTGTAGAGGAGACGGCGGTAGAGGATACTGTGATAGAGGAGAAAGCGTGGGAGGAGGTGGCGGCAGAGGAGATGGCGAAAGAGTAGACGACGGGGGCGAGGACGGTGGGGATGGGAGGCTCTGGGACGGCGTGGCGGAATTCAAAGAGGCGGTGGAGAGGGAGACGGGCATTCTCACCGAGGTTGATACCTACGATTGGATCGTCTTTTTGCCCATGGCCGACGGGCTGGGCGCTTACAACCGCTACTTCGGCAGGCTGTGCACGGGAAAGGTCAAGGTGCGGGGGATTGCCGCCCGCCGCAGGGACACGCCCCAGTATGTCGCGTCCATGCAAAACAGGCTATTCGAGCTGCTGGCCGGGGCCAGGGAAAGAGCGGAGCTGCTCCGCCTGGAGCCGGCGGCCCGGCAGATTCGGGATGAGTTCATGGCCGGCCTGCCGGCAGCCCGCCCTGAGAAGATGGTCATCCGCCGCCGGGTGGGCAGGCTCAATTACTCCCGAAGGTGCGCGGAGGCCTCGGCCATAAAAGCTTATGAGAAGCTGGGGCTCTATCTCTCGCCGGGCATGGAGATGGGGTATGTGGTGGCTGATGCCGGGGACTGGGAGGTGCAGGCCGAGGAGAATGCCTCGAGCTTCGACCTGGGGTATTATGCCGGGCTGCTGGAGAAGGCCTGGCAGGAGGTGGCGTTTGTATTCAGGTAGAAATCAAACCAGAACAGATTGCTCTCCCGCAGCTTGAGGGGCTTGCGGCAGGCTGCACCCTCCCATGCTGCGCTCTATGGCGGCACCAAGCTCCTCTATCTTCACCGGCTTGTTGAGGAAATCGTCTGCTCCGGCATCAAAGCACAGATCGCGACAGGTGTCGCCATCAATAGAGGTGACCACTATTATTTTGGGGCCCTGGGGCCAGCGCTTGCGTATGATCCTGGTGGCTTCGATTCCATCCATCTCCGGCATCTGAATGTCCATGAGCACCAGGTCGTAGGGGTGCTCCTCCAGGGCGACCAGCACCTCCAGTCCGTTTTCGGCTGTGTCCGCCTGCAGCCCAAGCTTATTGAGCACTATCAGGGCTATCTTCTGATTCAAGGGGTTGTCCTCGGCGAGGAGGATGTGCAGATCAGGTCCGGCCAGCATAGTATTCTATCCGGCAATTATAGCTTTTAGTATAAGAATTTTTCTTTAGTAATTAATTTTGAGAAAGTGCTTTCATATTATGCAAGTGATCTTACAAAGCCTATTTGCAAAGATTTATAATTCTGTATGGGAGTACAAAAACCCATAACTAAAATTTAATAATTATTTTATCTTGGAATGCGGCTTCCATCCGAACATTTCCAGATCCATTCAGGCAGGCTGTTTATGGCTTTTTGATGCATTAATTTTCTATACTTGTGCGCGAGATAAAGCTGCAATATTTGATGAAATAATGAGGTGAATAAGAAATGAGATCAGGCCTGATTATACTCCTGGTTTTGTGCCAGTTGATGGTTTTATCCCTGCCTTCATCTGCAGAATCGGAGATGCTGACAGCAGGAAAATATGACGTATCGTTTACCCTGAACGCAACCGATGACTATTCCATCGATTGGGCGGAGGAGAATGCAACATATCAAATATTCATCAACGACTCGATACACGATGCTGTGATCTACATAGAGGAGGCCGATTCCATAGGATTTGAAGACGCGGCTGCGATCGTCGATGACCTCTTTGAGCAGGCTGGCGTCGATCAGCCGGAGCACTATAGCAGGCAGATCGACGGCAATAGGGCGGTTTTGGGCGTGGGCAGCCTTTCCGGAGATCATGATAGTGAGCAGCTCTTTACGGCCGCCTATCCCAGGTACTTTGGAGCCGAGGCCACCGGCATCTATGTCCTGATAGGCTCGAACTATCCCTGGGAGGCCACCAGGTCGCTGCTCGACAGCCTGAAGGTGGACATCAATCGCTCTGCCGGCGGTGAGGCGCAGGAGATGCCGCCCCTGGCCGGCCCGGAGGATTCTGCCAGGGTGCAGCCGGGGCAGAGCGACGGACCGGCTCCAGGCCCACAGTCAGCCGACTACGGCATGCCCCTGCCGCCCAGAGGGAATATTGAAGGCGACAGCGAAAACGGTCTTGCAGGCGATGATGCTGGAGAGACAGCCGGGCAATCAGGCGAACAATCCGTCGAGGGTGAGACGAGTGAGCAATCGAGTGAGCAATCGAGTGAGCAATCCGCAGATGAGCAGTCCCCCAATCAGGAGCTGATTTATGACGGATATATCACCATTTCGGGCGGCAGCGGCCAGTCCCAGGAAGATGCCCTGGCCATCAGAAATGCGCCAAACGAGAAGGATGGGGTGGCCGCGGAACGCTACTATCTGCAGGAGACATATGGCCAGAAGGATTCCGACTGGTTCTTTGTGGGGCAGGAGTTGGTGACTGGGGAGGACAGGCACTTTGACAGAATTGATATCCAGCTTGCCGACGGCACCGGCGTCTCAGTCTACTTCGATATCAGCGAATTCTACGGAGTCAAATAGATCCAAACCTTTTTTTGGCATCAGAGCATCATCTGTGCTCCTATGCCCGAAGATCATCTCTTTTTAAGCCCTGCCTTCCAGGCTCTGACCATCGGCCTGCCCTTCAGCGTCTTCAAGTTGCTCTTCGGACGGCTCTCTTTGATGGCGGCAGCCGAGCATGACGGCACACTCTCTCTGTTTCTCTGGGCGCTGGGCTGGCTGGTGGCCGCCTGGGCTTGTTCCGATCTGCTCATGAACCTCGGCCGGGTCTACTTTCAGATAGCCGGCAAGCCGTCGCCCATTGAATACTGCACCATCGCCCAGGCGGGAAGGCTCTTTCATAAGCCCCGGCTCTTTTTGGCTGTGGACACTCTCATCTCTTTTTCCATCATCTGCTTTGCCCTCTGGTCGGGCTGGATCGCGGGCTTGAGCCGGCTTGAGTCCTATCTCTGGTACGCGGCAACCACATTAAACCTCATCAGCATCTCTCTCGTCAATATCTGGATTGAATTGGAAAAAGGCCGGCAGTGACGGAGAGTAAAGGCATCGCAAAGCATTAATGGCCGCCGCGCACACAAAAGCCAGGAGGCTATGGGAAATGGGGACGATCAGACTTCTCTCCTGGAATGTCAACGGCCTGAGGGCTGTTTACAGGAAGGGCTTTTTGGACTGGCTCGTGAAGGACTGCCCGGATATCCTGGCATTGCAGGAGACCAAGGTGGCTGCCGACCAGGTTCCTTCTGAGCTGAACAATGCTGCCGGCTATCTCACCTACTTCGGCTCAGGACCGAGAAAAGGGCGGGACGGGGTGGCCCTCTTCAGCAAAGGCCGGGACGGGATAGCCGGCCTGTCGCAGATGCCGCCGGCTGTAAATTTCAGCCTGGGAATCGAGGGCTTTGACGATGAAAACCGGGCAATAGTTGCCGATTATGGGGACTTCCTGCTCTTCAATGTCTACTTTCCAAACGGCAAGGCATCAAAGGAGCGGCTGGCTTACAAGCTGCGATTCTACGATCTCTTCCTGGAGCATATCAACGGTCTCAAGTCCCAGGGGAGGAGCATAGTGATCTGCGGAGACCTGAACACCGCTCACAGGGAGATCGACCTCGCCCGGCCCAAAGCCAACGAGAAGATCTCTGGATTTCTGCCTGAGGAGAGGGCCTGGATGGACCGGCTGGTGGAGAGTGGATTTGTGGATACCTTCCGCATCTTTCATGAAGAGGGGGACAATTACTCCTGGTGGGATTTGAAGACCAGGGCTCGCGAGCGCAATGTGGGGTGGAGGATAGACTACTTCTTTGTCAGCCCCGACCTGAGGGACCGGGTCAAATCGGCGTTCATACTCAAGGACGTCACAGGAGCCGATCACTGTCCGGTGGGAATGGAGCTGGAGGTCTAGGAAAAAGGTTTTATCAGTAGGCAAAGAAAGGGCCAGGAAAGCTATGGCAATCACGGCAATCATAGTGATCATGTCAATCATGCTGCACGGAGGATGAAAAGAGATGAGGCTGGCCTGGCCGCCGCCCTGGCACCTGACTGCATCGGCACTTGTATGTGTCCTAGCCCTTGCTCTGGCCAATCTCTATCCCGACTCCCTGGGCGGTGCGGCATCAGCCTTTGCGGCGCTCATGGCGGCGCTCGTCTCCGGCCACCTGGCTGTCCTCTCCGCCTATCCGGGAATCTCAGACCTGACCATGAAGAAGCGAGCCGTTCTGATCCTCCTATCCTCCGGGCTGGTAGCCGCGCTGGGGGGAGCTGTGCTGGCGGCCACTCCCAGAGGGCTTCAGCCGTCATCACTGGCCACGATTCTATCTCTGCTGTCCATATTTCTGGTATTGGTATCCTACGGTCGCTGGTCGGGCCTGCCCCGCAAGCGCAGATTCTTCTTTATTTCCAGGAAGGGAATGAGGGCAGCCGGGGCCTGGCCGGCCATAAAGTCCTCCCGACCTTCCGGGCGAGCTGCTGTTGCTCTGGCGATAATTTTAGCGGCGATTGTGGCTATGGCGTTCTCTTTTTCTTCAGGGCTGGTCAGCATATCCTCTCTGGGAGGGCTGGGCGGCTTTTGGCAGGAGGGCGGCTCGGAGGAGAGCGCACCGGCGACAGCCCCATCCCATCAGGCAGAGCAGGCTGCACCGGCAGTTGAGAGCTATTCGGAGGGCAGGGCCCAGGAGCTGGAGACAGCATCTGCAGAGGATCGGGGCAAGATAACAGAGCTTGGCGCCGAGGAGGATAGCTATGATGCCGGCGTGGCCGCGGCAAGCTCTGCTGCAAGCGGCTCGATGGGCGGAGGCTCATCAGGCAGCAGCTCTATTTCCACCAGTTCTTCTACAGCCTCCAGCGGCTCAGCCGCCGCAGGATCCGGCGGTTCAGGCTCCGGCGGAGGCGGCTCGGCCGGCAGCTCGACGGCAAGCTCCACGAGCAGCGCTCAGACGGCAGCAAAGCAGAGCACCCCATCCAGCGCCGCGGGGTCCTCAGCCACAAAAACCGCAAAGACCGAGACCGAAGCAGGGAAGGCGTCCACGGCTCCAGCATCCGTGGCTCCCGTTTCCAAGCAGGAGGCTGCAAATGTCTCCAAGAATCAATCCAGCAAGGACAATGCCACAGTAGCCGCCAACCTATCTGCCAGTCAATCTCAAAATAAAACTCAAAATGTCTCCGGTGAGGCTCCATCTGCCGCCCCCTCTGCAACTGCCGCCGGCGAAAGCCCGGAAGAGATCAAGGAGGCAGAAGAGGGCACGGCAAAGAGTACGGCGAAGACTCCCGTAAAAACCACGGTGACAGTCAATCCGGATAGCATCAGCTCAGACGGCAACCAGCCGCTCATTGTCAAGTCTCTAACTCCGGACAAAGCCAGCCCTCAGGCGCAGGGCGTGGCCATATTCTGGCGGGTCGAGGCGGATGATGAGCAGGGAGACAAAACCGTCTATAAATTCCTGGTCAATGGAGAGCAGGCCCGAAAATGGTCCAAGTCCAGCACCTGGAGCTGGTCGACCTCCGGCTTATTCGCCGGGGACTATCTGATAACTGTGATGGCCAGAGATGAAAAGCACGCTTCAGAGGACTCATTCGATAGCATGATGAACGCCAGCTTTTCTCTGCAAGCTGGAAATCAGCCGCCCGCTGTCCTGGAGCTCAAAGCCGACAGATCCAGCCCGCAGAGCATCGGCGGCACGATTATCTGGACTGCTCTCGCAACAGATCCCGATGGCGACGGCGTTTACTATAAATTCACCAAAAACGGAGTCGATGTGACCGACTGGTCCCGATCGGAGTTCTGGAGCTGGGATACCACATCTGAGAAGAAGGGGGACTATGCCATCGCTGTGCTGGTAAGGGACGGCCGGCATAACGACGCAAAATCATCCGACGCCTCCCTGGAGAGTAAATTCACTCTGACCGCCTCCAACAGCCCGCCGGTTATCGCTGAGCTGAAAGCCGACCCATCCGGGCCTTATGCCCCCGGTGACGTCATAACCTGGAGCTGTGAGGCTAAAGACGTGGAGGGGGATGAGATCCTTTACAAATTCCTGGTCAATGGCCGGGTAGCCCAGGATTGGACGACTTCTGCCACCTGGTCCTGGGATACAACCAATCAGCCGGCAGCAGAATACAAAATAACCGCACTGGCCAGAGACGGAAGACATGCCGGCCAGTCTTCCTACGACAGCTCAAAGGAGGCGACGGTCACCCTATCCCGGTCCGCGTCGACATCCGGGTCAGGCTCCAGTCCCGTCTCAAGTCCCAATTCCAGCCCCAACGGTTCTCTTTTCGGTCCGGCAGAGTCCTCCAATGAGCCTCCGGTTCTGATCAGCCTCGAGCCGGACAAATCCAGCCCCCAGGCACAGGGTGAGACGATCGTCTGGAGTGCGCAGGCCGAGGACGGGGATAAAGGTAAGATCTTCTATAAATTCCAGCTAAACGGTCGGGATATGACCCGCTGGTCCGAGACATCCTCCTGGAAGTGGTCCAGCAAGGGTCTGTCTGTCGGAGACTACAGGGTGCGGGTGCTGGTCAGAGACGGAAATCATGCTCCGGAGAGTTCATTTGACGGCTCTCTCGATGCCACCTTTTCCCTCATCTCCGAGATCGACCAGCAGATCGACGAGCTGATGAAAAAGAGGTCCGGAAAGACCGACAGCCTGTAGACCTGTAAGCAGATCCCGATACTACTGCAACCGATACTACTAACCTGAACAGCGTGGCTTGTGCCACCTACAATTTACTCAACTGGTCA
>DAOPZB010000084.1:0-7527 GCA_035353195.1 Methanothrix sp.
ATCGGATGGATCACCGGCCACTCCTACATCGCCTACGGGCCGCTGTGCCTGGGGGCGACGAGCATCATGTACGAGGGCTCCCCCGACTATCCCGACTTCGGCCGATGGTTCAAGATCATCGAAGACTACGGAGTCTCAGTGATCTACACTGCACCCACCGCCATCAGGATGTTCATGAACGAGGGGCCGTCCTGGCCCCAGAAGTACGACCTGTCCACCGTCCGGCTCATGGGCTCGGTAGGAGAGGCCATGAACCCCGATGCCTTCCTCTGGTGGAGAAAGTACGTGGGCGGAGGCTTTGCCCCCATCATGGATACGTGGTTTCAGAGTGAGACCGGCTCTCAGGTGGTGGCACCCCTGCCCATCACTCCCCTCAAGCCAGGCTCGCCCAGCTTCCCACTCCCAGGCTACAATGTGCAGGTGGTCGACGACGCAGGCCTGCCCGTGCCCGCTGGCATGACCGGAGACATCATCATCACCGAGCCCTGGCCATCCATGCTGCGCGAGGTCTATCAGGACCCGGCCAGGTACAACGAAACCTACTGGTCGGCATTCCCCGGCAAGTATCTCTCCGGAGACAAGGCCCGGGTGGATGAGGACGGATACATCTGGGCACTGGGAAGAGGAGACGATGTGCTCAAGGTCGCCGGCCACAGGATATCCAATGCCGAGGTCGAGGCCTCTGCCGAAAAGCACCCCTCCGTGGCTGCGGCGGCAGTGGTGGGAAAGCCCGATAAGGTCAAAGGAGAGAGCATCGTGGTCTATGCCGTTCTCAAGCCTGAAGCCAAGGGCGATGCCGCTCTTGAGAAGGATATCAAGAACTTCGTCAGAAAGACCCTGGGCCCCATAGCCATACCCTCAGACGTGATCTTCGTCTCGGACATCCCCAGAAACAAAGCAGGCAAGCCCGTCCGGCCGCTGATCAAGGCCAGGGCCTTGGGCGAGGCTCTGGGAGACATCTCCGCTGTGGCCAATCCCCAGGCCCTGGAGGCAATCACGCCTCTGGCTAAGAAATAGGAAAAGAACGATAAGGATATTGGGGGCAGGCGGCAGGCTGTCTGCCCCTGTTGTCTTCTTTTTTTTTATTTTTTTATTTCGTATCGTCAAATCCTATTTTGCTGTGAGTTCCATCGCAAAACGGCTTCTTCTTCGAGCCGCCGCATCGGCAGAGGGCGTATGTACCTTCTTTGGCCAGCACATTGCCGGCACTGTCCAGCAGGGCAGCGCCACCTTCCACCAGCAGCGGCCCATTCTTCATCAGCTTGATCTGTGCCTTTCCCGATCCTTCGCTTGCCATCATATCATCCTCATTTCGTGCATTAACTGACTTATTTGATTCATTTGAATCATCCGACTTATCTTTGCAGGTGAGCGCCCCGGAAGGGCACCGTCCGACAACCTCTATTATCTCCTCTGAGCTTGCTTTGGACATATCTATCCAGGGAGACCTGTCCCTGCTGAATACCTCAGGCAGTCCCCTCACGCACTCTCTGGCATGGATGCACTTCTCCGGGCACCAGACTACGGATATCTCCTCGTTGGAATAGATCTTCATTGATATTAGAATGCACTTTCTCCTACTAAGTTTTTTTGATGGCGTTAACTCAAATCCTTAGAAATCATCCTGAATACTGTAAATAACATAAAGAATTTATATATTGAGCGTGCAGAATACAGATGAAAAGAATAGTGCCTTAAATGGAGTGATAAATAATGGGATTTGTAGGGGAGTTCAAGGAATTCGCCATGAAGGGCAATGTCCTGGATATGGCAGTGGGCATTATCATCGGCGCAGCCTTCGGCAGCATCGTCAGTTCACTGGTCAAGGACGTGATCATGCCTCCCATCGGCTATCTCATGGGCGGCATGAACTTCGGCGACATGTTTTACGCTCTGGACGGAAAGACATATGCTACACTGGCAGAGGCTCAGACAGCCGCGGCTCCTACCATCAATTACGGACTGTTCATCAATGCCATAATCAACTTCCTCATAGTGGCCCTGGCCATATTCATCCTCATCCGCCAGGTGAATGCTATGAAGAAAAAGCCCGCTCCGCCCGAGCCGAACACCAAAAATTGCCCCTTCTGCAAGGAGAGCATACCTCTGGCTGCCGTCAAGTGCTCTCACTGCACATCCGACCTCAAGTAGTCGGAAACTGGGCAACGATTTCCCGGCTTCTTAAAACAGGCAGGCCTTCCTCTGCCAGGAGGGCCTCAATTCTTTTTCTCTCTTCCGATTTCAGGGACTTTCGGTCGATAAAGGCGTAGCTTGCCTTTGATCTGGCGCGCGCCGCCTCCACGACATCAGCGTTTACGGCATGAATCTGGTAGCTGGAGAACATATGGCCGAATGAGATGGCAGCCCTGCTCATGAGATCGGTCTGTCTGGGCACATAATGCCCACCGCCAAATCCCAGGAACACGGCAGTGTCTTTTTCCCCACCCCCTGCCGCCGGCTCCATGGCTAAAATCGATTCAGCTACAGCCAGGCCGGCCTGGCGATCCTGCCATTCCCTTCCCGTGCTCCCGATCTCGGCGAAGAAGCAGGGCGTCTTCACGTCCACCGGGCCGTGGTGGGTGGCCTCGGATGATACCGCAAATCCCGGCGGGGCGCGGAGGCGGATGTTTTGCAGAAAAGAGTGAAGGGCAAAGGGAGCAGCCTGAGACAGTCCGGTGTTCTCCCCTTCTAAAATTCCTGTGAAGTGGCCGCCAAACCACGGCAGGGCCGCTTTGGCCTCATGCCGGCTGGCAAAGACAACCGTCTCAGGATCCAGCCCCAGCTCGGCCAGGCGTCGGTCCAGGCCGGATAATGCCGTCTGCCTCTCATCATGGACCAGCAGGCAGAAGCTCTCCCAGGATCGATATGCCTCCTCTCGCTGCCAGGGCCGGCTCTCCAGGAGCCGCTCATAAATATTGAGGCTTGCCGGGTCGGCCCGAGAGCAGACCACGACAATCCTGCCTGTCAGGGCAATATTCAGATCTCCTTGCCCACATCCAGCATCTTGGATACCATGGGCGCATAATCGATCTTGGTGGACTTGATCTCGGATAGAGGCATGATCACCAGCATCGGCCTCTCCTTGATCAGGCCCTCTGCCGACAGAGCGCGAAGCTCCTTGTCCATGCGGCTCTTTAGTTCAGGATAGCCCGTGGACAGGAAGGACCCGAAGATCTCGCCCGGCTGCATATAGCTGAAGAGGGGCGCTCCGATCCTGCGGAAGGCCTTGTAGACGGTGGACAGGTCTTCGCGGTCGTGGCCGTGCCTGATTTTTATATGGTAAAAGGACATCAGCTCGCAGCAGATCTTCTGCCAGTCCACGTAAGCCTCGCGGGTGAGAAGGCCGCTCTGGAAGAACTTGGTCCTCTTTCCGGAGATGGTGGGCCGGGAGATTCCCGTCCTCCTGGACAGCTCCAGGTCGGAGAGCATGGGATATTTTACAAAGGCATAGAGCGTGAGCTTGTCCTTCTCCGTCAGCTTTGCCTCCTCCCCCAGCGCTGCTTTCGGCGATGTCATCTCTTCGGGAAGGTCGGACCGGGTGAGATCGAAGAGGCCGTTGACCGCCAGGGCGGCATCAGCCGAATAGGCGGACACCTGGAACGGATAGTGGAAATACTGGATGTCCTCCACATAGTCGTTTCTGTAATATTCGTCGATTATGGGATCATAGTTGGCTCGGAAATCGGTCAGGCTCTTTGAATAAAAGACTGAGACAGAATCGGTATCTGTGGCAATATGAGATACGCAATTGGGGTAGGCAACCCAGCTCTGGTAGGCGGGCGACCCTTTTCTCACTTCAAATGGAGCCGTCGGGCTGTACTTGACGAATACAGAGGTCAGGATTTCGGCACCTACAGCTTCTCCGGATGGAACGTTTAATAGCTTGATGAGTTTCCAGTCTCTAAACTTTCTCTTGCTTTTGAATATGGTTGAGCGATCAACGCCAATGTTGGAAGCAAGGTCTATGTCACTGAGCCCCGGATATCTGGCAAGACCGTAAAGAACTAACCTCTCCTTTGATGTTAATTTTAGCTGCATTCGCATAACATATGCATTTTAAAACTATTTATAGATTGCCTATTCTTAGATTTTGGGATATATCTCTGCTTCTTATTAATTAGCAGAATGGATCAAATTTGCCAGAATTTGGGATGTAGGCCCTTTTCTTCAGGGAGAAGGGACGATCATGCCCAGGGACCACGATGTCTGCCATCTCAATTATCTTTTTCATGCTGGCTACTGCCAGGTCCCGGTCGCTGTGCAGCGCCGGAGGGACGGCTTTTAGGAAGTTATTCAGGGTGGGAAGGGCGTCGCCGGCAATCACTATTACTGATGCGCCATTGCCGATCCCGTCAGGGCGCTCGAGCCTGCCGCGAACAATCACGGATATGCTGTCTCCGCTGTGGCCGGGGGTGGCCAGTATAGAGACACCCGGCGCAATTGTCTCTCCGCCCACCCCCTCCGCCTTCCTGGCAGAAGTGAATAGGTGGTTTGCACCGCAATGGTCCAGATGGCTGTGGGTGTTGACGATGATATCAATGTCCTGAACAAAGAGCCCAGTCTCCGCCAGGGCTTTGACGATCAGCTCCTCCTCTCCGGACAGGCCCGTGTCCACCACTATTCTATGCTTGCCGCTGGCTATGAGGGTCACTGACGAGCGGGCGTCCAGTATTCGGCCCCGGTCGTTCCTCAATATCGAGCCCGGCTTGAGGAGAAAGACGGCAGGTATGGATGATTGCCTTTTGATATGAGTCAGGTCGGGCATCTCTTTGATTTGGTCCTCATTCAAGAGAGGTATTGCCTCTGCAGCTTTTCGCACAGCCTCTCCACCTGGGCGACTGCCGTGCCTATGTATTGATGGGGGTCGAGAAGGGAGGCGATCTCCTCAGGCTTGAGGTGACGGGTGACGATATCATTCTCCAGGAGCACGTCTGCCAGCTCCCTCTTCTGCTCGAAGGCGGCCATGCTGCTCTGGCGCATGATCTCGTGGGCCTGCTGGCGGCCGACTCCCTTTTTGGCCAGCTCCACCATCACATTCTCGGCCATATTCAGGCCGTGCAGCAGCGTCAGATTGCGCTCGATGTTGTCGGGACGCAGCCTCATATTGGCCAGGGTGCGGGTGGCCAGGCTGATGAGGTGGTCGGTGAATATGAATGCCTCCGGGAAGACGATCCTTTCGGCGCTGCTGTTGGTCAGGTCGCGCTCGTCCCAGAGTGCTATGTTCTCGAAGGCTGGGATCAGTTGGGCGCGCACAATGCGGGCTAGGCCGCAGATCTGCTCGGATTTGATGGGATTTCTCTTGTGGGGCATGGTGGATGAGCCCACCTGCTTTTTGCCGAAGCCCTCCTCGACCTCCGCGATCTCTGTCCTCTGTAGGGAGCGCATGGTGACGAAGATCTTGTCGAGGGTTGAGGCGACCAGAGCCATCCAGCAGATCATCTCCGCGTGCCTGTCGCGCTGCACCACCTGATTGGAGACATCGACCTCCTGAAGGCCCAGATGGGCCATGACCTTTGACTGGATGGCCATGCCCTGCCGGCCGTAGGCGGCCTGGGTCCCCACCGCTCCGCTCATCTTGCCAACGGCGGCGCGGGGGCGCAGTTGCTGAAGCCTCTCGATGTGGCGGGCGACCTCCGAGGCCCAGATGGCAAACCGCAGGCCATAGGTGGTGGGAACTGCGATCTGGCCGTGGGTCCTTCCTGCGCAGACCAGGCTTTTGTTCTTCATGGCCAGGTCCAGCAGCAGCGCCAGGAGCTTCTTGAGCTTGGGCTCCAGGACGTCGAATGATGCTTTGATCTGCAGGCCGGTGGCCGTGTCCAGGATATCGTTGGAGGTGGCTCCCAGGTGGATCCACTCGCCGTATTTGGGGGCGCATTCGGCCATGGCCAGGACGGTGGCCATCATGTCGTGGCCGATCTCGTCCTCGATCTCTTTGGCTCTCTGCGGGCTCGTGGCCTCGGCGGAGGCGGCGATCTCTGCGGCTGCGCCCGAAGGGATCATGCCCAGATCCTCCTCGGCGCGGGAGAGGGCGGCCTCTACGCGAAAGAGGCAGCGGAGGCGACCGTCCTCTTCCCAGATATCCTTCATCTCTTTGGTGCCGTATCGAAATTCAATAGGGTGAATAGACATAGAGCGGAGATGGTCATTAGGGGTTGATGAGCTTTTGCCTGCCGACATCCCAATCGATATCCCAATCGACATCGCATTCGACATCGCATTCGACATCCCAATATAGAGTCTCCAAGGTATCTTCGCTATTTCCTGTAGCTAAACTGAGTTGCTCTGTCTTTCGGGCCTTATTCTCATCCCAGTGCCTCTGCGCCTCTGTGGTTCTGTTCAAGTATGACTTGCAAAAAAATATAACAAACTATTAATAGCAAAAGCTCATTGGATATATTGATAATAAGATTGTGCATCTATTAAAAAGGCGGGTGGAGAGGTTGATGCGTTTTCCGAAAAAGGGGACAATTGCGGGAGAAGGGCGGAGCGTGAACGGCTCCAAGGGGATTGTATTCTTGGCATTCCTGGTATTTCTGGCAGGACTCTTATTGCTGCTCGGCCCGGCGCTGTTCGGTTCAGCCGAGGCTTCCGAATATCCATTCGGCAGCAAAGTGCTTGCCAATGATTCGGATGTCGGAAGACCCCTCTTTCCTCTCACCGTCCCTCTGTCCATTGCCTATTGGGACATAGGAACTTTTGGATATGATGAAGAGGATCCCGTCTATCTGCACATAGAGCCTTCCGCCTGCGGGGCGGTAAATGCCAATGATGTGAGGCTCACGCCGCTTGACAACCTGACCAATCTCTCGGCCGGCTCGCGGGTTAACTGGAGCGACGTCGACATGAACAAGCCTCTAAAGAAGCTATCCTGCGAGATCGTTTATCTCAATCTCTATGGAAGCTCTGCCTATGACCTCGACGACCCGGTCTACATCCATCATTACGGCCAGGGCAGTTATGAGATCTCCGGGATTGTCATTGAGGGCTTCAAAGAGCGGCTTCCCTTCAGCGGCAAATCGATCCCTGTTCATGGAATGAGCTATGCCCGATTTTCGGATGGATACAGGCTGTTCATCTTCGACAAATTGATCAGCAGCAAACCGGAGAAGGTGGGGCAGTGGCGCGGGCTGGACATAGAGCTGCTCAGAGGCGTTTATTCGGATTATTATCATGTTGAAGGGACGTGGCTGGTCAAGGTTCAATCGCACATAATGGCAGCAGGGGAAGATGGACTGACCCTGGTTGATGGGATTGACGGAGATGTTGGGGATGTCGTAGAATACGACGGCTCCGGCAGTGCTGAGGGCGATATTGTAGCAAGGCTATTGATGACCAATGACATCAGATTGACCTCTCAGGGCGGCTATGATGCCGGGACGAAGATCAACAATTTCGATCCGGATCAAAACAAGCTCACGGCCTCACCGGCTCTGGTGAGCTTCATCGGGCCAGCCGGGAGCGTCCCGGAGATCGGCTACTTTGACGGAAACGGCAACGGCATTTGCGACTTTCCGGATGATTTATATT
>DAOPZB010000085.1:0-7389 GCA_035353195.1 Methanothrix sp.
TGTGCATGGCGCCCACGCCCTTGAGGTGGATCCACTCGTAGACCATGGGGAAGGGGGCGGGATAATTGTAGATCTCCTCGCTGATCCTCTTGCCGGTATCGTAGGAGCCGCCTGCTGTGGCGTGGTCTTTCCCGAAGGGCTCGACAGTCACTTTAAAGATCGGCCAGCGGGCCGGCCAGTCCACCCTCCAGACCAGCTTTCCCCCGCCGCTCATGGAGACTTTTCCCTGCGAGCCGCAGGAGCAGGTGTAGTCCACCGTTTCAGCATCGAGGTCAAAGCCGGTGATCCGGGTGGTGTTCGTCCGACCGCAGGCGGAGCAGATGGCGTCAAATGGGCTCCAGCCCTCCGGCACGTCCCGCCCGGATACCTCCTTGAGAATCCGGGCGATGTCGTCCCGACGCCGCAGGGCCGTCTTGATGGCCTCATTGTACTTTCCCTCTTTGTAGAGCACATCGGCCCGATAGACCTCCGGCCTGATTCCCAGCCGCTCCATGCTCTGCAGGAAGGGCATCAAGAAATGGTCGGCATAGGAGCCGCAGCAGCCCTTGGGGCAGGGTATCTCCGAGAGCGGCTTGCCGATATGCTCATTGAAGCTCTCCGGCAGGAAGGGATAGAGCCTTCGCAGGCGGTCGTAGGTGTCGGCGATGTAGATGAGACGAGCCTCGACTCCCCGGTCCAACAGGGCGCGGTAGACGGCCTCCGCAGTCATGACCTCGCGCATATTTCCGATATGAACGGGCCCCGAAGGGGTGATGCCCGTGGCGATGGTGTGAGGGCCGTTTTTCTCCAGCTTCTCAGCGATGACGTCAGCCCAGTGAATAGACATAACGGCAATTCGATGCTGAAAAGGGATATTAATGTTATTGTTGAAGGAGCTATTCATTACAATAACGTGGTATAATTTTGCAATATCTTAAGTCACATGCTAGCGTATATCGATGCAATAGTCCTCAACCTCACCATCCAGTGCTGCTCCGTAGGGACGAAGCCCTTCGCCGCTGCTATAGCGAAAACGCAGATAGGTTTTGCCTGCCGTGGCACTCTCCGGGATCTCGAAGCTGAGGTAATTGTCTCCGGCAGACAGCTCCCGGTTGGATATGACCTCCTCTTCCGTGTCATTCCATTCGCCATCGATGTCAAAGTCCAGCCAGGCATTGAGGACCCCCGGAGCGGAGGCAGTCACATTGACGTTAGCTACAGCCCCCCTCACCAGGGGCGAGAGAAATGCCACACCGTCCTCATCGTCGCTGTCGTTGTGATTGTCGCCGGCAGCATCATACCCTGGAAAGCCGTCTGCTTCGGCATCGATCTTCCTGCCCAGGTAGTAGCCGGGAACAATGACATGGCGGGCACCATCCTCGGCCAGAAGGGTGCGATAGCTTTCCGGATCATCTCCGAAGTCCCATTGCCCCTCCACCAGCACCACGATATAATTATAGAACTTGGAATCGTTGAGGAATTGGGGTCTCTCCGGGAGTTCCGACCTCTGATCGCTGCTGCTTTTGATGGTGATCCGGGGAAAGGAGATCTTGCAGGGGACGACGGGAAGATCATAGAAGTTGTCCTCCAGAACATCCAGCAAATCCTGGACATCTATGGGAATGTTGCCCTCCACAAAGACCGGATCGTCGTGATCGACCACCGCCGTATACATTATATTGTCAAGGCCGGCCGTCTGCTCGATATGCTGCACTATGAATATGTCGCTGGATGATGCGCTTGCCAATTGGATGCTCTCCTGCATGCCAAAAGCTTCGCTCTCGATCGCCTCCTGGCTGATGCCCTGAACCACCCAGCTTCCTGATGCTGGGGATATAAACATACACAATATCATCAGACAAAAGGTTATTTGAGCAGGACAGATCGTTTTATTAATGGAAATCCCTTCCCATCCGGCAAATTTTTGCAGGTATGTTTAATGTACCTTTGTGGGTATAAACAATGCAGAAGATGAAGATCTTATTTCAGATAAGCTTTCTGCCGCCTACCAGGATATCTTCTTCCGATAGTGGTTTCTCACCACGATGGCCAGCATATTGGTCCCCAGCACCAGGGCGATGAGCACCAGAGCCGTGCCCCAGGCGCGGGCCTCCACGTCCCAGGCCCCCAGGAAGTATATCAAATTCAGGAGATGGTAATCGAGGTTGTTCACCGGCTGGAGCAGGTCGGGGATTATGCCGTAGATCATCTGCACCGGTGTTGCCGTGAATGTCACCGCTGTCCACATTATCGGCGCGGTCTCTCCGGAGGCCTTGGCCACGCCCATGATCACGCCGGTCAGGATGCCGGGCATGGCCGAGGGCAGGACCACCTTGCGGATGGTCTGCCACTTGGTCGCGCCCAGGGCGAGGCTGCCCTCTCGCAGAGAGTTGGGGACGCTCTTGAGCGCCTCCTGGCTGGTCAGGATGATGGTGGGGATGTTTATCAGCCCCAGGATTATGGAGCCGGAGAGCAGGGATACGCCAAAGAACCTCACCAGAAAGGCCAGGCCGAAGAGGCCGAAGACCACTGACGGCACCCCGTTTAGGCAACTGACGGCTATGGTGATGAGCCGATTGAGCCGGAGGCTCTTGGAGTACTCATGAAGGTAAATGGCCGCGCCGATTCCCAGGGGCGAGGAGACGATCATGGCTCCCAAAACCATCCAGAGAGAGCCCATGATGGCCGTGCTGATGCCTCCTGCCTGGCCCAGGCGGCGATGAGGCATGGTCAAAAACTCCCAATTGATGACCCAGATGCCTTTGTATACTATTGTGAAGAGTATGGCCCCCAGCAGGAGCAGAGAGAGCACGGCAGAGAGCCTGACCGCCAAAAAGACCAGCGCCTCCCTCCCGCGGGCGCTGTATCCGTGCAGGATGTTCAGGGCATCCTTGATGCAGAGCAGGCTGGCGATGAAGACGAGCAGGGGAAGTATGAAGGCGTAGTCGAAGGACGCGCCCACTCCCATTGGCCGGCGGACGATAAATCCGGCGTGCAGTATTCCCCAGTAAGTTAGAGAGAATATGCCTGCACAGATGAGGGCATCCAGGATCAGGAAGTGGGCGGTTTTGAGCGAAGCCCTCCCGGATGTCAAATAGGAGGCGAGGATCAGCAAAGGACAGGCCAGCAGGCAGGCCTGCCAGATGGCCGCCAGGTCGGAGAGGTCCGGCTGAAGAATCAGACAGGCGACGGATGTCACAAATAAGAAGCCGGATACGACGAAAGAGGCCGCAACTGCGGGCATGATCTTCATTTCAGTACCCTCCGAACTTGCGCCTGATGCGGGCCCGGGCGTAGTCTGCCACCAGGCTGAGGATGGAGACCACTATGAGCAGTACGAATCCTACGGCAAAGAGGACATGGTAGTGCATTGAGCCTCTGGCCACCTCACCCATCTCCCCGGCGATGACAGAGGTGAATGTGGCCCCCTGATCGAATATGTCGTAAGGTGGCGAAGCCAGCCTGGCAACATTGCCCACCACCAGCAGCACGGCCATGGTCTCGCCGATGATGCTGCCGATGTTGAGCAGCACTGCCGCCGTAATTCCGGAAGATGCCGCCGGGATGGTGACGTTTCTCATCGTCTGCCAGCGGTTGGCCCCCAGAGCCAGCGATCCCTCCTTGTATTCACCGGGCACGGCCCGCAGGGCATCCTCGCAGATGGTGGTGAGGTAGGGTATGAACATGACGCCGAGTAGAATCGACCCCGCGAGGATCGATCGGCCGGTGAGCATGTCGAAGCTGTCCTGCAAATAGGAGACGAGTATGATCACTCCCAAGAAACCATAGACTATGGAGGGCACGCCCGCCAACAGCTCAATGGCCGGCTTGAGGAAGGCCTTGCTCTTCGGCCCGGCCAGTTCAGCCAGGTAGATGGCCAGAGGAAAGCCGATGATGATGTTGATGAACAGCGCCAGCAGGGTGATGGTGAGCGAGGCGGTGATGAGGGGCAGAAAGCCGTAGATGTCACCGGACGGATGCCACTTCATTCCAAAAAGAAGGGAGGGAATGCCGAGATCGCGGAAGGCGGGAAGGCTTTCGTGGATGAGAAAATAGAAGATGAGAAGCATGATGAGGATGGAGGTGATGGCAGATATGAAAAGCAGAGACTGCACGAGCATCTCGCCGTATTTGCGGGGCATCTTTATTTTGGGCCGGTCCATACGGAAGGAGAGAATACATCGGCGGTTAAAGCCCTTGTCTATATTATCTATATAGCCATAGTACAAGACAATAGTAGTATATTGCCATCTTTTAAAAATATCAGGGTTTAATCCTCTTCAGGATCTCATCGGGATCATAACGCACGCTGATGATGCGGCTTCTGCCCCTCTCCCCCGCTCCGGTGAAATCCGAATTGATGAGCCTCACCGAGTCAAGCTTGTTCAATATCTCATGAAAGCGGGTGTATCCGGCGCCGGTCTCCTCCTGAAAGCGAGCATAGATCTCTCCGGAGCGCTGGCTGGGATTCTCTGCGGCCAGGCGCAGCACCACCATCTCGTCCTCCTTCAGGGACTTGATGGCAAAGCTGAGGTGAACCAGACGGGATCGGTCCATGGAGGCGGCGACGTCCTCCGGGGATATGGCTCGAGAGGCCCTCTTCTCGGCGGCGAGCCCCGCCCTCTTGAGCAGGTCGATTCCCACCCGCAGGTCTCCTGCCTTCTCTGCTCCGTCAACCACGGCATCGAGCACCGCCTCGCTCATGACGCCCGGATAGTAGCCCATCTGCGCCCGGCGGCCCAGGATGTCTGCGATCTCGGCGCGGCTGTAGAGGGGAAAGAGCACCTCCTCCGGCTGGAAGACGGAGACCACGCGGGGGTCGAGGACGTAATTGAGGGACAGCTCGCTCATGACCCCTATCACTCCCATCCTGGCACCGGGGCAGGTCTCGTGCGCCCGCAGCAGGGAGTAGAGGACGTGGTCTATCTCCTTTTCGTGGAAGAGGTAATTGATGTCGTCCAGGGCCACCACCAGCACCCGGTCCTGTTCGACAGTGGCCTCGGCCACCTTTTCGAATATGCGCTTGAAGGATATGCCGCTTGAGGGCGGTGCATGGTCGAAGAGCTTTTTGTAGATCTGATAGAATACGGAGTAACGGGTGGAGTCCATCTGGCAGTTGACATGCACCGGTACTACCTGCGAAGAATGGGCTTCGATCTCGGCGAAGAGCTTGAGCAGAGCCGTGGTCTTGCCCGTGCCGGGCGGTCCCAGGCAGAGGGCGTTGACGGGACGGCCCCCCTGCAAAGCGGGGCGGATGCAGAACTTGAGGCTGTTCATCTGAGACTCGCGGTGCAGGAAGTGTTCGGGCAGGTGATCTAGCTCGAACATATCCCTATCTCGAAATATCGTCTCCTCCCAGAGGAGCATATCCGGCTTTTTGGTATCAGGCATCTTTTTCTATCTCAATATTTTTTCGATCTCCTTCTTGAGGACGGCGCTCACCAGCCCCCCGTCCGCCCGTCCCCGCAGCTCCTTCATGACCAGGCCCATGAGTGGCCCTATAGCCCTCTCCCCCTTGGAGCGCACCAGGTCGGCCTTGGCGGAGACTATGGCAGCCACCGCTTTTTGCACGTCGTCCTCGGCCACCCCAGCCAGGCCCGCAGACGCTGCGGCCTGCTCTGCCGTCATCTCCGGCTGCTCGGCCAGGGCGCGCAGGAGCTGGGCGAGTCCCTCTTTGGCGACCCGTCCCTGGGAGGCCAGGGCCAGGCTCTCCCGGAAGTGCCTTTCCGTCAGGTTAGCCACAGGCACTCCCTCCCGGGCCAGTTCGATGGGGATGGTCTCCAGAGCCCGAACGGCCACGGATGGGGATGGGGAAGATTCCCTGACGATCTCCTCGAAGAGGGGATAGGCCGGCGAGGCGGCCATGACATGTGCCTGCTCGGCTGACAGGCCATACTGGCGGACGAAGCGTTCCGCTCTGGCAGCGAACAGTTCAGGAAGCACCAGAGAGTCCAGCATCTCCGGGGTGATGGCCACGGAGGGCACATCTGTCTCCGGGTACATGCGGGCCGATCCGGGCAGAGGCCGCATATACTCCGAGCAGCCGTCGGGCAGAGCCCGGCGCGTCTCCTCAGGAACGCAGACGAGAGCCTCGCCGGCCCGCACTAAAACGGCGGCTATGGCTTTCTCCGCCCTCTCCTTCGGGCCGGTGACCATGACCAGGGCGTCGCCTTCCTGGGCAGCAAAGGCCCGGCGCACGCATGCTACCTCCTCGGCGGTGACGCCGTAGGCGGGAAGCTCATCGGTATGGAATATGCCGCCCACGCCTGCCCTCTTGGCCCGGTCCGACATCTCCGAGCCCAGCCTGCGGTCGGGCTGAATCTCCCGGCCGACCAGGCCGGCAAATCCGGGCAGCCGGCAGGCCAGGACCACTCCGCCGTTCTTGATGGAACGGGCTAAAACTTTGGATGCCGTGGCCGCGAAGAGGCCGGTGACATCCTTGACCTCAGGGTCCACGTGCGCCGAGCGTGCGGCCAGCTCCTCTTTGATCTGGAGGAGTCGCACCTGGCGCAGGGCCTCGAATTCGACCACCTTGTCGACCAGGTTCAAGGCCTGAACGCCCTTGATCTCCACCCGCGCCCCTCCCCGGATGGAGACATTGACATCCTGGCGGATGGTCCCCAGCCCCCTCTTCACCTTTTGCGTGGAGCGCAGGATCATGCCCAGGTAGGAGGCCACCTCCCGGGCGTGGGCCGGGGAGACGATGTCCGGTGCCGTCCCTATCTCCACCAGGGGGATGCCCAGCCGGTCTAAAGAGTAGACCACGCTGTCACCCCGGTCCTCGACGATCCTGGCCGCCTCCTCCTCCAGGCAGAGTATGCCTATTCCCACCGGCCCGAGAGAGGTCTCGATGCTGCCGTCCGAGCCCACATAGGCCGTGCGCTGAAAGCCGGAGGTATTGGAGCCGTCGATCACCATCTTCCTCATGGTCTGCAGCTCATCCACGATCTTCATGGACAGCAGCCTGGCTATGACCAGGGAAATCTGCAAAGCCTCGGCGTTGACAGTCCGGGGCGGCTCCTCATCGGCCTCCACCAGGCAGGTGCTGTCGTAGGATTTGTAGATGAACCTGCGCGAGACCAGCACCTCCTCGAGGGCGGCGCGGTCGATCTCGCCCAGCTCGCTTCTCGATGGTCGCAGATACCTGTAGAACTCAAAATTGGATTCATCTGCCTCCCGGTGCCGGGTGGGGCAGCCGCAGAAGAGCTTGCAGGCCGAATCAAGCTGCTGGTGGATCTCGATTCCGCATATCAGGCCCAAAGAGCGATAGTCCTGGCCGGGAGAGTCAACTAGGTTTGCCATCGATCTACCTTTCAGAGAGCACGGGGGGTTTAACTCTTTTGACAGCTTCTCTGATGTCCTCGGACTTGACCGTCTTTCTCTTGGCATGGCTGGCCCAGCCGACTGCCT
>DAOPZB010000086.1:0-7321 GCA_035353195.1 Methanothrix sp.
ACGACCTTATACGATCTCCTTGGGTACATATGGCCAGCAAGGGCAGCGAAAGAATTTTGGGGTTTATCCCATGAGCGAGAAAAGCCGATTGTTATAGACCAATTTCGGGTCAAATCATCGAATTTCACTTCTTCCAATCCAATATCGGCTATTCCCTCTTCTGCGAAAAGATCAATCACATATTGCTTCGCAAGCTTTACAGCATCCTTGACATCCATGCAGTATCCCCTTTTTTCATCCTCAATATAGGGCTTTCCAATTATAACATTAGCAAGCAATAAGCTTTGCGAGCGTCACCAATTGGAAATGAGTCCACCCGGGCGGACAAATTTTTTGGCGAATCCAGTTCTTCACCACACCTTAAGATCAATCCCCTCGATCCTCACCATCCGGCCCTCGGAGTGCACCACCACTCCTGAGTGCACCTTCTGCATCATGCAGTGCTCCGGCAGAAATCGCACCGTTTCGCCCACCTCCGGCCTTCGGCCTCTGCTGACCGTCCCCTCGAAGGCAGCCACCATGCAGATGCCTATGTCCTGCGGAGCCGGCAGGCCGTGTAGCAGGTGCAGCGGGCCGACGAGGTGGACTGTGACTATCCCCCGATCGCTCTTGAGGACCTTTGCAAAGTGGGTGATGGGGCAGCCCAGGGGCCGGTAGCGAAAGACGTCTCCCACCTTCAGACTCGCCTCAGGATTGAAGGGATGCAGGTCCTCCCGGCAGGAGGGCTCGCCTGAGAGGGGAGCCAGGGCGAAGTCCGCCCGAAGGCCGTCCAGGACTCCCACGATCTCCTCCTCCTTCTCGGAGCCCGCCAGCGCCAGCAGCCTGGCAATCTCCTCCGCTCTCCCGGAGAACCTCTCCTGACTGAGCATCGGACACCTCTCCAGCCCGGCAACGTCCACCAGCTTGGCGGCAAACTCCCGGCAGCTTGACAGCCCGCACTCCCCGCAGTTGAAGCCGGGCAGGAGCTTTTCGATCTGCAACATGCTTTATCTCATTCTCCTCTTATTGACTATTTTCCAGCCATTATCGCTCCGTGCCTCTGCGTCTCTGTGGTTTTGTTTCGTAACGTAGGCCATAGGCCCAATTATCGCTAACTACTGGCCAAACCACAGAGGCACAGAGACACAGAGACACAGAGAACGCACAGACAGCGCCCAAAATCATGAGCCTCTCCTTTTACTCCCCGGTGTACTCCATGAACCCGTCCAGGTGGCGCAGCACTCCCCGGTGGTGCTCTCTGGAGACCCTCAGCTCTCCGGTGCATAGGGTGCAGATCGCCAGGGGCGGATTGTGCCTGAGGGCCATCTCTCCGGAGACATCCGGCCAGCCGGCCATCAGCTCCGCCAGCTCCGCCGATCCTTTGCCGGTCAGGCCGTTGGCTTCGATGATGCGGCAGCCGGGGTTGGCCTCCAAAATGCGTTCCCGGAAGACCTCCCTCTCCGCCTGGGAGACGAGGTCGCCCTTGGTCATGACCGCCGCATCGGCAGTGGTGAGCAGCGGCCCCACCTTGAGGGGGCTGTTGGGGCCGGTGGTGACATCGATCACACAGATGGCCAGGGCTTTATCGGGATAGGGGGCACAACGCAGGCACAGCCCCGCCGTCTCATTGAGCAGGATGTCCGCCCCCTGGGCCGCCGCCCACTCCAGCATCTCATCGAAGTTGTAGATGGCATAGTGGTCCGGGCACATGTCCTTGGACAGCCCCACCGCCACAGGCACCCCCAGCCTCTTGAACCGGGCGTCGTCCTCCGTCCACATGCAATCGATCTTGACCAGCGCCGGATGCCGCCCCGTCCGCAGCAGGTCTCGCACGGCATGCATGAGCACCGAAGTCTTTCCTGAGCCGGGGGTGCCGGCCGCCACCACCATCTTCAAGCTGCAACCTCTCCTGAAACCTCTCTGGAAAGATCTCCTGAAACCTCTACTGCAATCTCTCCTGAAAGATCTCCGGCAGCCTCTCTTGCTACCTCAACCATGGAGTATCCGGCAGTCTCTGCAACGGCCTCTCCCCGGCGGATGGTCTCCCGCAGGCCGGCCAGCCACCCGTCCACCCTCTCGATGTCTCGAAAGACCTTCTGCTCCTCATCACTGGTGCTGATGACCCCGGTTATGCCCCCGTTCTTCATGACTATGCGCCGGGAAGCCATCAGGGCCAGCATGGGATCGTGGGTGACCACCACCACTATCTTCCCCTCGCCGGATAGAAGGCGCAGAGCCTCCTGTTTCTTGATGCCTGCGTTTTCAATCTCGTCGATGAGAACTATGGGTGAGTCGCTGATAACGGCAATGTCCGCAGCCATGAGCGCCCGCGACTGGCCGCCGCTGAGGATGGTGAGCTGAAAGGCGGGATTGACCGGCTCTCCGGTGAGGGTATTGGCAATGGCAATCACCCTCTCCGCCAGCGCCGGGTCCTTGCCCCGGGACTTGGCGTGCATCCTCAGAAACTCGCCCACCGACATGTCCGCCAGAAAATGCATATTCTGGGAGAGCTGGGCTACCAGCTTCTTTCTGGGGTCGCACCTCAGATCTGCCGCCGGGGGCAGGCCGTTGATGAGAATCCTCCGGCCGGAGGGAGTATCCGCCCAGGCAAACTGCTCGATATCTGCGATGAGGGTGCTCTTGCCTGAGCCCGTGGGACCCACTATTCCTATTATCTCCCCTCTTTCGATCTCAATCTGCAAGACGGCATCGGGATGGCCGTCCTTGTCCACGCCCCCCTGAATGGTGAGCCTCAGAGGCTTGGCGGTTTCGTATGGATTTTGGCTCATGAATCGCCCTCCAGGAACTGTTCTACCTGCTCCCAGCCTGTCTTTTGTACGGTAATGTCCGGCCTGAGCATATGCAGCCTGTGATCTTCTTTTATTCTGGCCGCGCCGCCGCCGGTTATGTTGAGGAGAATGGTATCTTTTCTTCCCACTTCTCCTGATGCTGCTGCCTGCTGTAATGCTGCCACCGCTACTGCCGGGGCATTGAGGATGTCGATCTCCTCGCTCTCTTCAAAGAGCCTCCTGGCCTGCTCGGCCTGAAGGTCGGTGACGCCGTAGACCTGGCCATCCGTGGCCGTCAGGGCATCCTTCACGCCTCCCGGCATGGCGTAAGGCGGCTTTCGGTTGAAGAGGACGTCGTCGAACATCTCCGGGCTGACCGGCGCCGGGTGCTCTCCTCTCCATGAATAGTAGATGGGCGCATTGGGCAGGTTCTGGGCCAGATGCAGTCTGGGCAAAACCGAGCCGAAGCGCCCGTCCTCTATCAGCCTCAGGGCCGCCTCCCAGGCGGATATGCCCCCCGTGCCGCTTCCCACAGCCTGGAAGTAGTGCCTGGGAATCCTGCCCATGGTCAGGGCCGCATCCAGCATCACTGTGCCCATGCCGTCCCGGCGGGCGATGTTCCTGGCTCCGCCCTCCGGGACATAGCCGGGAAGGGAGAGGGCCTTCTCTGCCATCTGTATGGCATCGTAGTAATCGCCCTGCACGGCGATGAGCGATACATTTCCGGCATGGTCAGGGGCAATTTCAGTCAGCCACATTCGATGGAGCGCTCTCTTTGGCACGAATAAAACCAGAGGCAGGCCGGTGATGCAGGCCGTGTGGGCAAAGGCGCGGGCGGTGTTGCCAGCCGAGGCCACCACCAGTCTGGGCTGCGCTCCGGAGTGGCCATACCTCTCCCTGAGCATCTGCATGGTGGGGGCTGCTTCAAGGTCTTTGAAGCTACAGGTGGGCATAGCAGCCTGCCTCTCCGGCCAGTAGCCGTTGAAGCTGATGTAGAGGTTTTCCAGGCCCAGCTCGCGGGCGAGGCCTTGACTCCTGTAGGTGACAGCCGCTCCCTCAGCCTTTTCCATCATGCCCTGCACGGGAAGCCAATCCAGGAACCGCCAGATGCCAGGAGCATCCCGCGGCTCCAGCCTCTTTGCCTGATAGCAGGCACGCAGAAGCGAGCTGTCGTGGGGACAGCTCAGAGAATAGGGTGGCTGCACCGATCCATCGCTCACGCACCTCAGCAGATATTCGCCCATGAAGATAGCTGTCCGGATTGGAGAATATAATGTTTTCTGTTTGAGGACAAATCTTTTCCTAATTGGGAAAATCCTCTGGGCAGGAAGTACGATTGGACCCAAAGGCGAGCTTAAACGATATTAATGCTTCGCTCAGGGGCAAAGCCCATTCCCTGAGTCATCCTCATATGAGCCCAAAAGTACAAATATGCGGGGTGCGTTATCCAAAAACATGCCAAATGTGGAGAGGTTGATGAGGGCCGCCTTCCAGTCGGATGAGAGCCTTCGGGAGACGCTCAAGGAGGTTCTGGGGGAGCTGGGGCTCACCGCCCGCGATTTTTCCAGGACTTCCGGCATTGCTCAGAGCACTCTGTACAAGATCCTATCCGGCCACAGGGAGCCGAATATCACCACTCTGCGCCAGATCGTCCGGACCGTTCGCCAACTGGAGGGCTCAGAGGGAAATTTCATCGCCATCATCGCCGCCCGTCCCGTTCTGGACAAGATCTCGGAAAAGAAGATGAAGATCGGAGATAAGATGCTCACCCTGCGCGAATATTCGGCAACCACCATCGAAGAAGCCATCATCGCCGCCGTCCGGGCGGAGAGGGACGGAGCATCGGCCCTGGTCTGCGCTCCCATCGTCAGCCCCACTGTGGAGAGGCTGCTATCCATTCCCGTGGCCACCATCATTCCCAAAGACAGCGTCCTGCTGGCCATCGAGGTTGCAGCGAGGAAGATAGAATGAAGATGAACATGAACATGGTACTGATTCTATTTCTGCTGTCAGCCGTCTGTTCGGCTCAGAGCAGCACCCCGGACTATCAAAGCGTGAGCGGCCTGTTTGCCAGAGACTGGATCGATAAGCTCAAAGCAGGAGATGACAGCCCGGATGCCCAGAGTGGCGAGAAGTCCAGCAACGTCAGCGTCGGGAGCACCAGGGGCAGCAACCTCAGCAACGATATCGTCAGCCTCAGCAGCCTGGCCGACAGCGGGGTCGCCGGCACCAATAAAAGCAGCGGCAAAGATCTCTGGAAGTGGGGAGGAGCGCCGCGGGGAAGCAGCATAGTAAACGGAGAGCTTGTCTCTGATCCCAACTATCTCCATTCGCTTGTCAACCTCTCCGGCAACTGGCTGGGCGAGACTTACACCGACCCGGATACTGGCCTTCCCATGGAGACCTACACCGATCCCCTCACCGGCAAGACATACTACATCTTCCTCAGCCCGACCACAGGCAAGCCCATCTTCTCCTATCATACCTACACCGACGACCAGACAGGTCGACTGGTCTATGTCTATGCGGATCCCGCCACAGGCGAGGAGGTCACGGCCAGCTCTCCACCGATAGACCTCATCAATGCCCTGGCAGAAAATACGGTGCAAACGACGGAGCAGCAATAGAGCAGCAAATGAAGCAGCAATGATGCAGCAGTTTAGGCTGCCATCATTAGCCTGCGATCCAAAAGCCTTTTATTTTCGGGCCGCTATGCAGCCCGGATGGGGTCAGTATGAAGTCAGCATTTGCTTTTGCTCTGGTGCTAGTCCTGATTGTGTTCCTTTTAGCGGAGACGGGCTTATCCCAGAATCCCAGTCACTTTACAAGTGTGGGCGGAGAGTATGGCCGAAATGTGATCGGCACAATAAAGGCCGACGATAATGCCACGGCTGGGGGCGCTGCCGAAGAGCAGGAGAGCCAGAACAAAAGCGGCCTGTGGAGCTGGGGAAGCTCGCCCAAGGGAACCCTTGTAGTGGACGGAACCCTCATAGGCGACCCAAGGTATACCATGAAGAAGCTGAATGTGACCAAGAATTGGCTGGAAGACACCTTTGTCGACCCATACGGCAGCGGCTCATCGGGCTACACCTACACCGATTCCCAGACGGGCGAGCCTGTGCAGACCTACGTGGATGCCAATGGGCGGTCCTATTACACTTACACCGATGCCAGCACGAAAAAACTGGTTTACGTATACTTCAATGCTCAGACCGGGGAGCCGACCTATGCCAGCTTCACTCCCCTTTCGGGAACGGGCACAGCAGCCCAGACAACGGAATCCTCGCTTCCGCCCATATTCACCTCGGAATACCCCTGGTCCAGATAAGACTCAGCAATGATTTGCCGAGCCTTTGCACAGAGCCTCCGCACTCGAAAGGCTTTTATGGGCTGGGTGCGTTGGACCGTGAGGTGGGGTCAGTATGAAGGCTGCATTTGCAGTAATGTTGGCGGTAATCGTAGCCTGTCTAATGGCGTCAGGCTGGGCCCAGAATACGGGCGGCTTTCAGAACGTGGGCGGAGACTGGGGCAGGAGCGCATTGAGCGGCCTGAATATTAATGCTGAGAACGCGACCCGGCAGTCTGCCCAGAACAATAGCAGCGGCAGTAACGGCCTGTGGAACTGGGGAAATGCCCCCAAGGGAAGCTTGCTGGTGGATGGAAGGCTGGTGGACGATCCGCTCAATACATTGAATTCGCTGAATTATACAGATGGCTCAATAAAACAGATTGGAGTCGACACCTTCACAGGCGTTGCCATATACTCCTACACGATCCCCAAGACGGGAGAGGTGAAGTACTTCTACATAGATTCTCTCACCAGGGAGCCGGTCTACACGGACAGCCCGAATATCGCCGGTGCCGCCAATGCATCCAGTCCTGCCCGTACGGGAGAGCAGGCATATTCCCTGCCGCCGGTGTTCCGCTGAAGCGATGGCAAGGGCAGAGTAGCAGAGGTCTCGGCGATTGCACGGCAAGAGCGCTGCAGGCGGCATTCTGCCTGGTGTTATGCCGAAAGGCTCAGATGGCCTGAAGACTCTCGGATGCAGCCCAAAATCCCTTTACCATTAAAATTCATGAGATAAAAGGAGTGACTGAGTTATGAATGCGAAGTATATTGCAGTATTTTTATGTCTGGTGGGCGTGGTATTTGCCCAGAGCTATACCGAATGGCAGCAGGGTGCAATGGACGGCCTGAATATCGGATTCAAGCTGGGTCAGGCCTATGAGAAGGCGCAGAGCGGCCTGAATATCAACGAATTCAATACCCTGGTGGACAGCTACAACGCCTGGGTCAAGGAGAACTTCGGAGAGAGCAGCAATCTCTTCATGCAGAAGATAACCACCCCGAACGACCTGACCAAGCCCGTGCTGATCACCAACAACACAAACAGCAGCGGCGGGATTGTGCATAAGATCGACGGCATGAACCAGCCCGGGCCGAGCTACACAACAAATGATATGAATTTGTTGCCAGGAGATCTCACTGATAAAAATCGATATACGGATCTAAATGAAGGCGGCCAGTACCTGCCAGGTGTTTAGGACAATCT
>DAOPZB010000087.1:0-7232 GCA_035353195.1 Methanothrix sp.
GCCGTCTATTATGTGTGGATATTCTATGTGCCCTTCGGCCCCCTGGCGGGCTGAAATCCTATTTTGGCTCTTCGCTATTTCCTGTGGCTAAACTGTGTTACTCTGTCTTTCATGTTTATTCTCATCTCTGTGGCTCTGTGCCTCTGTGGTTTTGTTCAGTAGCAGTAGGCTCAATTGCCGGCAACTTACAAACTAAACCACAGAGGCGCAGAGACACAGAGACAAAAGAACTACTCACTTCTGCATGGAATCGGAATATGAAATAAGCGTCACGATGACTGCTCCTGCAATCATCCCCACGATTCCCGGAATGCCTTCAAAGTATCCCACCAATACTCCTATAGAAAGCACAATTATATAAATATATTTATTCATTTTATAAACCACCATTCTCCTCTATTAATCATTCTGCTCAATACAGAAAAAGCTTGCGTGTATTGCTTCGATATTTGCTAATAACTATTATTAACAATATCCTTAAACGGCCTCACCAAAACCATTTAATATGTGAAATGCGGTAGATGATATGAAATCATTCTCAAAAAGGTGAGCATTATTCCCGGCAAAAATAGCTACTTGCGACGCTTAATTGAATTGAAGGGGGGTAGATTGAATGTAGTGCTCTCTGCCATCATCGTCGCCGTCGGCGTGCTGGCCATATTCCTCACGCCCACCGTCCCACTTCTGATTTTAGGCGTGGTGGCCTTCCTGCTCTCCTTCGACCGGAAGGCTGCGGCTAAATTCATGATGATGGGCGGGCTTTCCGCCGGCTTTGGGATGCTGGGGGCATTCGGCTTTCCTTCTTCCCTCCTATCCACCTTGAAGGTGGACGGATCGTCATTTGCCGCCCCCCTTCTCACGCCGGAGCCGTACCTGATATTATCTGCCATAGGGGCCATCGGAATCATCAGCCTGGGCCTCAAAATCGATTTGACTCCCGTGCAGAGGGACACCTTAACCACCATGATCAATATCCACCGTCAAGAGAGCCGGGCGGTCAAGGGCAAGGAGATTGGAGAGCTGATGGACAGAAATCCGGAGACGGTAAGGATTCACATGCGATCTCTCAAGGCCCTGAACCTGGTGGAGAGCATCACCGGCCCCAATGGCGGTTATAGAGCTACGCCCATCGCCTATGATGCCCTGAGCTTGGATAGCAATAGCATTGCCGACGAGGTCAATGTGCCCGTCGCCAGGAACGGCATATTTGTCGAAGGGGCAAGCGTAAACGAGATAGTCTTCAATAATGTGATGCAATCCACTCGATACAGTTACGTCTCCATTCGCATAATCGGCAATATCAAAGCCTTTGCTGTGGGGGATGAGATTGAGGTCGGCCCCACCCCCGTCAATCACCTGTACATTCGCGGCAGGGTGGTGGCACTGGACCGCACCGCAAGCAGCATGGTTCTGGATGTCTCTCTGATGATCTCAATTCCCAGGCATCCTGTAAAGACGGTTGCCCATCGTGCGGTTCGCATCAGTCCCGGCACGACTCTGAGGGAGGCATCCCGGATAATGGTTGTCAACGGCGCACAGGAGGCTCTGGTGGATGGCAAGCCTATGGGTGTGGTAAATCTGGCGGACATAACCAGGGCAGTGGCCGAGGGCAGGACTGATTTGCGGGTTATGGATATCATGAATCCCGGCTTTCTCACCATAAGCTCGGATGCACCCCTCTTCCAGGCGGCAAAGATGCTGGGAAGGACCGGGGCAAAACAGATCGTTGTCCACGATAACGGCATACCCTGGGGCTTTATCACTCCTCGAAATCTGATGGAATCGCTAGCTCCAGCGTCGGTATTCTCATAGATAATTTTTCGCCGGAACTTCGCGAGGGAAGGTTGAAATGCTGCATTTATCTATTAATTATCATGATAATAGTCCATAACGAATGCCTGGGGATTAAAAAATCATTATATGATACCTAAAAAACTACACCAATTTTCATTATACAATCCAGCTCTTGGCCTGGAGGATGACGTTTTGACGGAAATGGATGGCCGATTGTATTTCACATAAATTGATCTTTCTATTGAATGTATTCGCAGTTTTTTTGCATAAAAGATCACGTATAATTCTTTATCATCATCGAGACTTAACGAGAGAATATTAGTAAACATGTGCAGATTTTATTTAGGCCGATTCATACCGAAATTGTCGAGAACATATATTCTGGAATTGAATATCTGCCCGAATAAAGTGAGCAATTTCTCATACTATTATAATGAATAATTATTTGCAAATATCGAATTTGAATATCCAAAAATGTTAAATATTGGTAAATAGGGATTCTCGATTAAAAGATTGAGACATTATGGATCGGAGGTACTGAGATATGCCAATTACGTCTGTAGACATTGGTTTATTTGCCATTGTCCTGATTGTGCTGGTTGGACCGTTTATGGTCAAAAAGATCGAACACAATCTGGAAGCATTTCTGTTCGTTATGGGTGTTCTGGCGGTAACCATCGCCGGATTTGAAAACCGGGCCGTGCTAGAGGCCATCGGCTATAACCATGAGCAGATAGCTGAAGTAGGCTGGAATATGAAACTGGTAATGGAAGCAGTTATGGAGCCTGTGGTAAAAGGCATAGTTCCTGCGGTATTGGTCGCCGGGCTGCTCTTCCATTACGGCCGGGAGAGGGCTCAGAGAATCATGGGCAAAATTCTGGACAGGGTCTCCATGAAGGTAGTTGTTTTCCTGATGGTTGTCCTCCTCGGTCTGGCCTCCAGCGTCATCACAGCTATAATCTCAGCTCTTCTCCTGGTGGAGCTGGTAAACTGCATGCCCCTTGACCGACAGACAAAGATCAATTTGGTGATCATTGCCTGTTTCTCCATTGGCCTTGGAGCCGTGCTCACGCCCCTGGGCGAACCTCTGTCCACAATTGCCGTTACCAAGCTGCAGGGTGTGCCCTATCACGCCGGATTCTTCTTCCTGTTTAACCAACTGGCAGTCTATATCATCCCTGGAATCCTGGCCATGGGCGCTCTGGCTGTGTTCTTCACCGGCAAGAAGAGCAAAGAATCCTGCCTGGTCACCACTGAGGAGACGGAGACATTAAGAGACGTAGTGGTGAGGGGAGCTAAGGTTTACCTCTTCGTAATGGCCCTTCTGCTCCTGGGCGGCGGCATGAAGATTGTGATCGATAAGTATCTCCTCACTGTGCCGTCCCAAATCCTGTATTGGGTCAATATGATCTCGGCCATACTGGACAATGCCACCTTAACCGCCGCAGAATTGAGCCCGGCCATGGAGATAACCCAGATCCAGGCGGTTCTCATGGGGCTTCTCATCTCCGGAGGCATGCTGATCCCGGGAAACATCCCCAACATCATATCCGCCCAGAAGCTGAACATCACCAGCAAAGAATGGGCAAAGCTGGGCGTGCCTCTGGGTTTAATTGTGATGGCAGTATACTATGTGTGGATCTTCTACATACCATTCCACATCCAGTTTAACCTTTAGAGGTGAATGAAAATGTACGCAGGAATTGAGGCAGGTGCAGCAATACCTTCGATAGCAGCCCTGGCGAGCGGGGGTCTATCCTTCTTCGGCATCAAAAGGTACCTGCAAGAGCATAAAGCTGAGCATTGCACCCGGCCGGATAACGGCTTTTACATGCTGCTCTCCATATTTGTGAGCCTGGCCGTGGCCATCGGAGCGGCAGCGGCAAGCAAGCTCTTGATGACACAGACTGTAGCTCCTCCCGGCGCTGTCCTGACCGCGGGAGGCGTGACTGTTGCCATAGTCGTGATGATCATCTGGGGCCTATCGTTCCTGGGCATCTCCCGGCATATGAAGTCCCACCGCCCTGAAAATCATGAAAAGGACAATGGATTCATAATCCTGCTCTCCGCAGGATCCAGCCTTGTCGTGGCCATTGCAGCCGCCGCCCTGATCGGTAGCCTGCCGGCGATACAGAGGGTCCAGATGCCCTCTGCTCCGGCGGGCTTGACGCCTGTCGACATTGGCCTGGCTCTGGTGGCTCTGGCGGTGCTGATCGGCCCCTTCACCGTCAAGAAGATCGAGCATAACCTGGAGGCATTTCTCTTTGTGATGGGAGTTCTCTCCGTTACCATCGCCGGGGCCTGGGAGATGAATCTGATCTCCGAAGCCGTCAAGGAGCCTGTGGTAAAGGGAATTGTGCCGGCGGTGCTGGTGGCGGGAATAGCCTTCCACTATGGCCGGGTCAAAGCCCAGAGCGCTATGAGCCACATATTGGACATGGTGTCCATAAAAGCCGTGGTCTTCGTGATGATTGCCGGCCTGGGCCTGATGTCGAGCATAATCACGGCCATCATTGCCGCCCTGCTCCTGGTGGAGCTGGTCAATTGCATGCCTTTAGAGAGGAAAGACAGAATCAACCTGGTTATAATCGCCTGCTTCTCCATTGGTCTAGGAGCCGTGCTCACCCCCCTGGGCGAGCCTCTCTCCACCATCGCCATATCCAAGCTTCAGGGTCCGCCCTATAACGCCGGATTCTTCTTCCTCTTCGATAAGCTGGCCATGTATGTGATTCCGGGAGTTTTGGCCCTGGGGCTGCTGGGAGCGCTGTTCACCGGCAAGGCGGCCCGACAGGAGTGTGTGGCCGCCGTCGATGACAGGGAGACCATGCGGGACGTGGCCGTTCGGGCGGTCAAGGTCTATGTCTTTGTCATGGCCCTGCTGCTTCTTGGAGCCGGCATGAAGATCATCATCGACAAGTACTTCACAGCCATACCCTCCGAGGTCCTCTATTGGGTGAATATGCTGTCGGCGATACTGGACAATGCCACACTCACTGCCGCCGAGATCGCGCCAAGCCTTTCCCTCGGCCAGATAACCGCCGCCCTGATGGGTCTTCTCATCGCCGGAGGAATGCTGGTTCCCGGTAACATTCCCAACATCATATCCGCAAACAAGCTGGGGATAACCAGCAAGGAGTGGGCGCGCCTGGGCGTCCCTCTGGGATTGGTGCTGATGGCCGTCTATTATGTGTGGATATTCTATGTGCCCTTCGGCCCCCTGGCGGGCTGAACTATTTTTTATTAAGAATGATACAAATACATGTTTACTAAGATTAATAATTAAGAATATGGTTTAGTAGACCTTACCAAAAACGTTTAATATGGTGAAAGCATATGAATGTGTTCAGTTCAATAGCCAAAATATTGGGCTTAATCGCCCGGCAACGGAGGACGAATATATGCCCCAGATGATCTCATTAGGTGGAACATCCATCAAAGTTTTGTCGATCGCACTCGTAGTTATGCTCGGGATTTTTTCCTGGGTGCTCTCACCAGTGTTGGCACTGCTTGTACTCGTGGTCGCGGCAAGGCTTCTGCCGGTAGAGCGCAGAGCACGTGCCGGCCTTGTGATAATTGGATGCCTTTGCATAGGCTTTGGCGCTGCCATTGCAGCCGGCGATCTGCCGATAATATCCCAGATAGCTGCTTTAAAGCTGCTCGGATCGCCATATCAAGCTGCATTAAATGGCATCTAAGAATTCCGGCCTACCGGACACCTGGCAGGACTGACTTTCTTTATCCTGGCCCCCTGTTCCACAAGAGGACCAGGACAAATATGATCCAGACGGCGAGCATGGCAGTTCCCAGCAATGCTCCCGTCAGGACCATTCTTTCATCAGCATCCATCCCTTTGCCTCCTAAATCACGGCATCGATTACCGTGGTCACATATATCCACAAAGTCATGAGCGCCATGAGGATGTAGCCCAGCGATTGAACTTTCATATTTCATCACCATTTCGTCAGAAGATCCACCTGTACAGTATCTCTATGGCCAGGTAAAGAGTCAGGAATAAGAGCGCCACCATCACTGAAACGCCTATAAAGATCTTCTCTTCTTTCTCTTCTCCCAGAGCCGTGAAATCGGATGCAATCTTTTTAACATTTCCGTCCATCCATGCGGCAAATCCGGTCATGGGCTCCTTTAATAGCCACATGAACCTGCCGGCCATGAGTCGCAGCGGCCAGTCCGTATCGAGGCTTATCGTCCTTCTCTCCGGCGGGTATATTCCGGAGGTGATGAGCAGGAAGAATGCAAAGGAAGCGAATAGAAGCAACTGGAGAGATTCGACCACATGAGGAGCAGTGTATGCCTCAAAGCTCACCGGATATGGAAGGATCTGATAGAGTGGCTGGGGATGCAGGCCGATGAAGATGCATAGAAATGCCATTATCCCCATGCCCAGCAGCATATTGGCCGGAGGATCTCGCGCTGATAGGCCGCTGTCGTGTCCAAAGAAGGTAAAGAAGGGAACCTTTATGCCGGCATGCTCGAACACTCCGGCGGAGGCAAGCTGCAAGAGGACATATACCAGCGCCAGCCCCCCCAAAGCAGATGCCTGCACCACCATGGCTTTGGTCACGAATCCGGAGAACAGGGGGAAGGCCGAGATGGATGCTGCGCCGATCAGGCAGAATGCGCATGTCAGCGGCATTGATTTGTACAGCCCGCCAAGGTCGGTTATCTTGGCCGTCCCTGTCCTGAAGAGCACGCTTCCCACGCTCATAAACAGCAGCGACTTATAGATGATATGGGCAAAAGCATGAGATGTCGCTCCATTGAGGGAGAGTGCTGTGCCCATTCCTATGCCGCAGAGCATGAATCCAACCTGGTTGATGAGGCTGTAGGAGAGGACCCTCCTTAAATTATTCTCCAAAACGGCATAAAATATGGGATACACAGTCATGAGTGCTCCCAGCCACATCAGAGGCCCAAAGCCGGCAAATCCTCTGGCCAGCACATATACCGCAGACTTGGTGGTGAAGATGCTCAGGTATACCGATCCCGTAACGGTTGACTCGGGATAGGCATCAGGCAGCCATGCATGCAGCGGGGGAACGCCGGCATTTATGATAAAGCCTACAAAGATCAGCATGGCCGCCAGATATGTGCTGCTTGACTCCCATCCTATGGCATTGAAGGTTATGGAGCCGGTGGCTGCGATATACATCACAATCCCGGCCAGCAGGATTATTCCTCCGGCGATATGCCACAAGATGTATCTGAATCCGGCACTATGCGCCTTTTCGGTTGCGCCGTGCCAGATGACTATCATGGATGCGATCGACATTATCTCCCAGAAGAAATATAATGATATCAGATCACCAGCGAAGACCACTCCCAGAGCACTGCCCGCGTAAACCAATTGAGCCATATGTTCGCTGCTGCTTTTTACATGAAGGGAATAGATCATGACCGGGACGGAGGCGAGGGAGAAA
>DAOPZB010000088.1:0-7135 GCA_035353195.1 Methanothrix sp.
CTTTCTCTCGGTGATATCCAGGGCCGTCCCGACCACAGCCGGCTTGGACTCGATCATGGTCATGGACCCGAAGACCTGCATAACCACCGACTCCCCATTTTTTTTGCGGCCTAAGATCTCGTAATAACGCGGTTCGCGATCTGCATCGATCCTACTGGACAGGCCGTCTTCGATCTTCTTGAGGTCATCATATAACGCCATGTCCTTGGGACTCATCCTGTCCGTCATTTCCTCCACAGTATATCCGAAGATCTCAGCAAATCTGGGATTGACGTACTTAAACTTCCAGTCCTGAACGATATAGACACCCACAAGCGACTTTTCCGCCAGCACCCGAAACTTGCTCTCCGACTCAGAAAGGGCCTGCTCGGTTCTCTTCCTCTCGGATATGTCCAGAAAGATTCCCCGCAGCCCAACGGTTTTGCCGTCTTTGACTATGGGTATGGAATAGGCAATGGCCGGAAAGGAGCTTGCATTCTTCTTTATAAGCCGGTACTCCGTCACCTGAGGGCTGCCCTGCAAGGCCAGGCGAATGTCCTGCTCTGCCCTCGTCCGGTCTTGGGGTGAGACCAGGTCGAGCAGGGAGAGTCCGGCGGAGAGGTCATCTTTGGCATAGCCTAAAGTCTGGCAGCCGAAGCGGTTCATGAATACCAGCTTGCCAACTCCATCTAGCTCAAAGACCGTCTGGGGAAGTTGCACCGAAAGTTCGCGATACTTTCTCTCGCTCTCCTTTAGCTCTCTCTCCGTCCCGGATCGCTGCCTGATGTTGAGAGCAGAAATGGTTACCAGTCCCAGGACTATGGAGAGAAGCATTGTCGCTAAAGCCAGGATCAGGGCGTTGTATCTCTGGAAGACCGAGGGCTCTAAATTGATCAATTCGCTTCCCTGGGGCAGAGACTCCTCGGAGATGCCGAACAGATCGAGCTTCTGCCTGTCAAACATGGGGCGGGATGAGCCGTTTCGGGCAATCTCCGGCACTCTTCCCTCCAGTGCCTCCAGGACGGCTGCAGCAGCGCTCTGTCCGGCGTCCCTTCCGGAGATGAGGCTGCCGCCCACGATGCCCTGGCCGAGCTGACAGTCCCACAATCCGTAGACGGGCACGGGGCTTGCTGCGCTTATCTCGGCCGTTGCCCGGCTGGAGTTGTAGGCTTTGCCGCTCGCTCCATAGCCGAAGAGGCCGCAGAGCACCAGGCTTCTGTTATCCAGCGCCCCGACTGCGGAGAGCATGTGGCTGTAATCGCCATCCTCATCCGTCTGCATAAGCGAGATGTTCAGTCCGCTCAGGCTGCTTAAGCTGTCCAGGCTTCCCAGGCTGCTCAGACTGCCCAGGCCTTCAATTCTTTCGGCTCCACCCTGCTGCTCACTTTTTATCTGATCCCATAGAGCCGCCGCATCCTTTGTGCCGTCCAGCAGCACCAGGACACTCCCGGCATCAGGATGGATCATACGCATGATCTTAAAAGCCCCGGCAGTGTCTGCCTGATAAACCGTTCCGCTGGCGCTCTCCAATTGGCCGGCTTTTCTGGCATCGATGCCGGTGCCGGCATAGACCAGGTGCGCTGCCGGAAATAGATCCTCCCGAATAACCCTGGCATAGTCATAGGCCGGACGGTCGAAGGCGACTACGGCATCGATTTTCTCCCCGGCATCCTGATATTTGCGCCTGAGGAGGCTGCCGAAGAGCCCCTGGGTCTCATTTTCGCCATATCGCAGACCGTCCAGGTACTCTATCAATGGATCCGGCAGGCCGGGAGCCTGGCGGTGATAGACATCCAGAAATCCTCTTATCTCCTCTGCCGCCCAGGGGCTGCCTGGTGTGTAAGAAACGATGATGAGGACCTGGTGGGGAGGTGAGGAGGCAATCGTCCCATCTTTCCCAAACATCCCATCTGTCTGATTAATCTCGGACAGAGCCTCCGCGGACGCGACACTCACATTGGCCAGCAGTGCCAGGCATAGCAGGGTGCATATGATTGTGAGCAGGCCAGTCAAGGCGTTTGAGCGATATACGCGGTCCGGCATCTATTTCCATCTCCAGCTCCAAATCACGGATTTAGCAATCTCTTTTCAGCGAATCCGGCAGGATGGGCATGAGCCGTTTATTTAAGCTGCTCATTGTATTAAAAGCTCTCTTTAACAGATGCGAAGCCATAGCAAAAAATAATAATATCAGTGCGCCGTCATAGGAATGTGGTGATCCGCTTTTGAGCTCATGTGAATCGAGGACCATATGGTGGGACGGCGGCCTCATGATTATCGACCAGACAAGGCTTCCGGGAGAACTTTTGACCCTGCGCATAAAAAGCGTGCGGCAGCTCGTTGAGGCCATACTCTCCCTGCGTGTGCGCGGCGCTCCGGCGCTGGGAGCTGCCGGAGCCTACGGCATAGCATTGGCTGCAGAGCTCTGTCGGGCGGGCAGCGCTCCGGAGGTCATGGCCGATCTGGAGATTGCTGCCGACATGATCAGAGGCGCACGGCCTACTGCCGTCAATCTCTCCTGGGGGGTGGACAGGGCGCTATCAGCGGCGGCAGCAGCCGCGAAAGAAGCAGAAACAGAAGCAGAGACCGGAGTGGCGACCAGGGCGGCGACAGCGACATCTGCCGGTACGGCGGAAGATGTCAGGCAGGCGGCTTTGGCAGAGGCACAGGCCATTGCCGAGGAGGATATCGCCGTCAACAGGGCTCTGGGCAGGATCGGAGCCAAGCTCATCGAAGACGGAGATCGCATCCTCACCCACTGCAATGCAGGGAGGCTGGCCTGCGTCGGCTGGGGGACAGCTTTAGGGGTGGTGCGCTCCGCTGTCGCCGCTGGAAAGAGCGTCTCCGTCTATGCCTGTGAGACCAGGCCGCTACACCAGGGATCACGCCTGACCTGCTGGGAGCTCAAAGAGGACGGGATACCCGTGACGCTCATCTGCGACAGCATGTCGGCAAGCCTGATGAGAAAGGGCAGGATCGACAAGGTCATAGTGGGAGCGGATCGCATCACCAGGGACGCGGCCTTCAACAAGATCGGCACTTACAGCCATGCGGTACTGGCCAGGCACCATAAGATTCCCTTCTACGTGGCTGCTCCCCTCTCCACCTTCGACCGGCTGCACGAAGAATCGGAGATCGTCATCGAAGAGAGGAGCCCGGAGGAGGTCACCGCCCTGGGAGGGGCGAGGCTCGCGCCCCAGGGAATTGAGGTCTACAATCCGGCCTTCGATGCCACGCCACTGGAGCTGGTATCCGGGCTGATCACTGAAAAAGGGGTGTTCCGGCCTCCGCTCATGCCGCCGATCTAGGGCAAAGAAAGTGATCGGGCTTGAATCGAAGGTTAAGATTTTAAGTAGAGCAAAAGGAGGTTAAGGCATGAATCCCGAGCTGGCTGTGATCGGCGGCGTGGGCTATTCCCTGGGGGGGCTGGCCGATGAGGTGGAGACCGCATATGGAAGAGTTCCCGTAGTCTATACCAGGATGAAGGGAAAGAGGATCATCTTCATCTCCCGGCATGGCGAGGGCAATGGCGTTCACCTGCCGCCTCATAAAGTGAATTACCGGGCCATCATATCCGCCGCAAAGAGGTCGGGAGCCGGGGCGGTCATCTCCACCAACACCGTGGGCGCCATGGCCGGCCAGCCTGCGGGCAGCATATTTCTGCCGGACGACTTCGTGGAGTTCACCAAATGCCGGGCCAATACGTTCTTTGATGATAAATCAGTTCACGTGGACATGAGCCGCCCCTACTGTCCGGTCCTGCGGGCGGCGCTCTCCGATGCAGCCCGCTCCCTCTCCCTGCCCATATCGGAGGGCGTCTACGTCTGCACTGAGGGGCCCCACCTGGAGTCGCCGGCCCAGATCCGCATGATGCGCCTTTATGGGGATGTGGTGGGCATGACCGGCTATCCGGAGGTCGCTCTCGCCAGGGAGGCGGAACTGTGCTATGCTTCCATTTGCATCGTCACCAATCCCGCCGCCGGGCAGTCGGAAAAAGACCTCTCCGCCGGGGAGATCGGCCGGCTGATGGAGGGATGCCGGCAGAGCGTCAGCGACATCATCTACCAGGCGGCACAGAACATAGCGGAAGATAGGCCCTGCCGCTGCCGGCAGGCATTGGCTGATGCGGCGCTGTGAGAGAGCAATTACTTTAAATATTAATTTTTACAGTAACGACCTCATGAACTCCAATAGAATTGCCGGCTTCCTGTCCTTTATAGGAGCCTCGCAGTTTCTCATATTTATGCTCGTCTGCGAAGCGCTCTATCCCGGATACAGCATGTCCAAGAATATGATCAGCGACCTGGGCATCGGCCCCACGGCGTACATATTCAACAGCTCCATCATCTTTCTCGGCCTGATGATGATCATATCCGCCCTGACCTTTCACGGCTTTCATAAGAAGCTCTACTTCACTGTTCCTTTGCTATTGGCAGGAGCAGGTGCGGCGGGCGTGGGCCTCTTTCCGGAGAACATCAGCCCCTGGCATGAGATCTTCGCAGGCATAACCTTCTTTTGCGGCGGGCTGTCCGAGGCCATATCCTCCCTGCTGGTCAGGTCTCCGATGTTTATCGCCTCACTGATGCTGGGGCTCATAACCCTGGGCTCATTGGTGCTGTTTGTGCTGGATGTCCACCTGGGGCTGGGCAGAGGAGGCATGGAGAGGATGATCGCCTATCCCGTTATCCTCTGGGGAGCGGGCTTTGGCGGATATCTGATGGCCTCGCAGAGGAGATAAAAGGGCAGAACTCTCCCGCCATCCAAAGGCTATTATCCCCGCCCGCCCATTTATCTGCCATGCCGGAGCTTCCTGAAGTGGAAAATGCCAGAAGATTTCTGGAGGCCGCTGTTTTGGGCCGGAGGATCCTGGAGGCACAGGTGAGGGACAGGCGCATTTTGGCCGGAGGGCCGGCCGTCCAGGCCGACAATGCCGGAGAGCTTCCGGAGAGCGATCTGCAGCAATGTCTGCCCGGACGGCAGTTCTCCTCCGCCCTGCGCCACGGCAAGAGGATCTTTTTGAGGCTGGTGCAGGCAGATCGGGACGGCCCGCAGGCTGAAGGGAAGCGAGAGCTGCCAGGCGGGCAGAAGGGCGGCTCAAAGGGGAGGGGAGTGGCAGAGGCTGAACTGTGGCTGACGCTTCATCTGGGACTCACCGGAAGCCTGCTGTCGCTTGACCCAGGAGAGGTCGAGCCCCGCCATACTCGCCTGCTCATCACCTTTGCGGACGGCGGGCGTCTGGCCTTCGACGATCCCAGGATCTTCGGAGAGGTGAGCCTCACAAAGAGCCCTCAGGCCTTTCTGAAAGAGAGGCGAATCGGCCCTGATGCTCTGCAGATGGACGAGGAGACCTTTAAAGGGATCATGAGCGGCAGAAGGGGGCTGATCAAGCCGGCTCTGCTCAATCAGAGGCTCATTTCCGGACTGGGAAATCTCTACGCCGACGAGGCCCTCTTCCAATCCGGGATCTGCCCCAAGGCGCGAGGACTGGATGAAGAGGAGATAAGCATCCTTTTCTTCTGGATCCAGGAGGTCCTGAAGACGGCCCTCGCCCTTGGAGCCGACCTGGGCAGGCTTCCCAAAAGCTATCTTCTGCCTAACCGCCACCCTAAAGGTCAGTGCCCCAGGGACGGCTCGCCCCTCTGCCGGGAGAAGATCGGGGGGAGGACCAGCTACTACTGCCCGGTGCATCAGAGTCGATGAAAGCGGAATATGATCAAATATAATCAAATCCACCGGCAATTGAGTTGGCTTGAGCCCTTCCTCTTACCCTTAACTTTATAACTGATAATTGATATGATGCTGGTGAGGAGGATTAAAATTGCGCTTTAGAAAAATCTGTCTTGCCTTGCTGGCGGCGGCATTGCTGTGCAATGCAGCGTCCTGTACAGTGGAGCTTGGTGGACTTAGGGAGAAGGCTATTCATAAGGAACCGGTGGTTTTGGGCAGCGTGGCATCAAGCGATCCTTATGCCATCCATTATAACGCCGCGGGATCTCATGCCATGGCCTATCAGATTGGACTCGGCACACCTAATAGCTCTCAGTTTCACTTTGGAAGGGATTTCTCTCTAGGGACAATCGATAACATCTACTATGGAGCGCCGTTCATTCTTCAGTTCATCGAAGATCCGTAGATCTGTTCATCCTTTTTCGTTTCCATTTTCTTTTCTTTCCTTTTCTATTTCTTTTGCTTCCACTATCAGTTAATTTCACCTTCAGCTTTTCTTGCAGAGCACCCGATCCATGAATATCAGATTCTCAGGAGCCTCGGACAGCCTCACCTTTTCGCCCTGGACAGCCACCACTGCATCCAGCCGGGTAAAGTGCACCTGATCGATTCGCACCAGAGGCTCGCACTTCTTTTGCAGGTGCTCCTTGAATCCCAGGATGCTTCCCCCCTCGCCCATGTAGTCGACTATACGCCGGAAGAGCTTGGGCAGGATTGCCGCCTCCTCTGTGACCGCCTCCAGGCTGGAGACGGAAAGGCCTCTGGTGGTCCTGTCGTATGGCCACAGCCCCCGTCCCTCTTCGCGGGCCGATTGCACGGCGGCAGAGAGGGGCTGGCGCAGGTCTGAGAAGAGGCCATTGTAGTACATGGGATAGGCCAGGCCGCGGGCCAGAAGCCGGAAGTTGAGGCTGTCTTTGAGGAGAGGCGCATCCAGCACTACATCGCTTCCGTCCCGGTCGTCGCTATCGCCGGCGAAGACGAAGGAGACGGGGCGGCGGTTGCTCTCCGTGCTGCGGCAGAGGATATAGCCCTCCGTACCGTCCCGGGCGCCGGTCACAAAGCGGTGCGACTCATCCCAGACCACATCATCGATACCCAGGAAGGAGAGGAGCAGGCGAGCCGCAGCCTGGGCGGGGCGGGCCGGCTGGCAGAGGCCGGAGTAGTGCGTCTCCAGAGCGTCCACCGCCTCGATCCTGAGTTGGGCGTGGCCGCGAGCGTTGACCGCCGCCGCCGGGCCGGAGAGCCTCTTCCAGAGGGATGGATCTTTTGCCTTAAACCGCACTGAGTCGCCGTCGGGACTGTAGCCGGCCACATGGAAGGTCCCCTTGATCAGAGTGAATGTCATTTCCTGTCACCTCAAATAAATTTTTATACACCTATTTTTAGTACTGAGTTATTTTTAGGATTTAAATTTACTTGTTAAGTAATA
>DAOPZB010000089.1:0-7095 GCA_035353195.1 Methanothrix sp.
GCCTCCCTCCGGGCAGCCTTAAATACCTGGATAAGGTTGGTTAAGATCGCATTTGAGATGGTGAGTTTATGAGTGGCGAATTGCCTCCGCAGATACAGAATCAGTTGGCTCAACTGCAGCAGCTTCAGCAGCAGGCTCAGGCCGTTATGACTCAGAAGGGTCAGATCGAGGGTCTGATCCGGGAGACTGAGGCGGCGCTCAAGGAGCTGGAGAAGAGCGCAGACGACGCAGTTATATACAAGGGCGTCGGGGAACTCCTCTTCAAAGCTGATAAGCTCAAGCTGATCGAAGAGCTGAAAGAGAAAAAGGATATGAACGAGATCCGGAAGAAGAACCTGGCCAATCAGGAAGAACGCATTCAAGGCCGGTTCACTCAGCTTCAAGAGCAGCTTAAAGCAGCATTGGGTCAGATGCCGCCCAAGGGCGGCTAAAATCAATTTGCGGGCCCGTGGCTTAGCCAGGATATAGCACCGGGCTTCTAACCCGGGGGTCGCGGGTTCGAGTCCCGCCGGGCCCGCCTTATTATATAATTGCATTATCAGGGCGTTATACCAGTTTGTCATTGTATATTATAATAATATTATTAAAATATATTATTATAGAATTGTTTCATAGGAGGATCGAATACCATGTGCGAACTTACTGTCTACATCACAAAGGATCAGAACCGAGAGAAGGTCATGGAGGGCGTCGTGAGGATCATGGCCCATAACGGAAAGCTGCTCTTGGAAGGCATATTCGGCGACTCCATGGAGGTCGAGGGCCGGCTGGCCCAGGTGGACATCATGTCCCAGTCTGCGAACATCATCGCGAATTAGCGAGGGCTAAAAAATAGATGGGGCAGGCAGAGACTGCCGCCACCTAGATGGAAGGCATCCAGTCAGCCACACCATTAGGCTCAATCTGATCCGGAGTGTTGCCATGGACAATCCCGGCGTTTCCGGTGACTGTACTCAAATTGTAGATGCCTCCGCCGGAAGGTGAGGGAGACGAGGCCGTGTTATTCTCTATGGAGCCCGCGATCAGGTTCACCTGGCCATAGTAATCATTGAAGATGCCGCCGCCCAAAGAGGCACTATTGTGATCGACTGAGCCGCCATTCATATCCAGATGCCTCCACCGCACTGCACGGAAGGCTTGCCCCAGAGTTGGGTGCAGGTTCCCGAACCGTTCTGGAAATCGAGCCGCCAGGAACAGAAGCTCCATCCGCCGTCTGGTACGCATTTACACCATCTCCTGATGCACGGGCATCGTTAAAATACCCGGAGAGGCTGGCCATTTTTCCCGGATCAAGCAGCATCGTGCTCACGCCGGCGGACATGCCTCTCCCGTTGCCCGCCGAAGCATAGGCTTTGATGAAGCTGGCATTGGAGACATCCAGGGTTTCGCCGGCCGATACCTCCGGATATCTGTTTGCCGGCTAGAAGGAGACGGGGCCCAGAGAGAGATGGTAACTGTAAACATATGAATCTGCATCGCGGATTTCTACACCCACTGCTGCTGTTGAGCCGGCTGTATTGGCTGTCCGATGGCTCTCCCTCAGGCTGCCGCTGCCCTCGATATAATTGGAGAGGCACCCCGGCCAGACTGCTGCATAACCGTTAACATAATCGTTAATGCCGGCACCGATCTCCTCGGAGAAGCCGCCGGCGTCGCCGGAGACTGATATAGAAAAACCGCAGACCTGGCCGGTTGACAGGACCATTCCTGCCAATAAGATCGCCTTTGAAAGACGGGGGAATCGGGCAAAAGAGTCATAACAGTTGCCGGAGAAAAGATCATCCATGATATACACCATAACACTCAATCCGGCTTTAGACCGCACCCTGTGGGTCCCAAAGGTAAAGAGCGATGTCTCCAATCGCATCATAGAAGAGAAGAGCTTTGCCGGAGGCAAGAGCGTCGACGTCTCCAAGGTCCTCAAGAACCTGGGCATTGACAACATCGCCCTGGGCTTTGTGGGGGGGTTCGCCGGCCGGGAGCTAGAGGGCCGGCTGCTCAACGAAGGCATTCAGACGGACTTCATCCACGTGTCCGGTGAGACGAGAACCAACATCATCATCCACGAAAAAGAGACGGGAAAACAACTGGCCTTCAATGCCCGCGGCCCGGAGATACACCCCTCCGAGATCATGGAGTTCATCGAGCTATTGCAGAGGCTGCCCTGCAGCGACCTGGTGGCCATCGGCGGCAGCCTTCCTCAGGGAGTATCCCCGGAGATCTATCGGAAGATCATAACCATAGTCAAGAGGTGCCAGTCCACTGTGGTGCTGGACGTGGACGGCGAGGCTCTGCGGGCCGGTATCACCGCCCAGCCGGATGTCATCAAGCCCAATATCCACGAGCTGTCCGAGCTGGTGGGCCGGGAGCTGCACGGCATGGAGGAGATCGCTGCCGCCGCCAGGGAGATCAACCGCCAGGGGGTCAGGATCGTCCTGGTCTCCATGGGGGCAAGGGGCATACTCATGGTCGCGAAGGGGCAGGAGTTTCTGGCCGTTCCGCCCAAAGTTGATGTGGCCAGCACCATCGGTGCCGGAGACTCGTCCGTGGCCGGATTCATAAGCGGCCTGATCCAGAAAAAGGATCTGGATCTGTGTCTGGCCTATGCCGCTGCCGCCGGTACGGCGACAACTCTGCACCAGGGGACGGCTCTCGCCCAGAAGGATGACTTCGACCGGCTTGTGCCCCAGGTGCAGGTGACGGCTCTGGCCGAAGTGATCGAGCAGGAGAAGAAGAACGCGAACGCGCTGTAAATGAGGTGCAGGGATATGGAGAAATTGATGAATAAGGTCATAGTTCCCCTGGATGTGCCGGGAGAGAGCCGCCGCAAGTACAAGGACGACTACTTCAAGATCACCAAAGGCAGCGGCCGGATGATGCTCTTTGCCGGAGACCAGAAGGCAGAGCACCTCAACGACGACTTCTTCGGCCCGGGAATAGACCCGCAGGACAGCGATCCGGAGCACCTCTTCAAGATCGCCGAAAAGGCCAGGATTGGCGTATTTGCCACCCAGATCGGCCTGATAGCCCGCTACGGCATGGACTATCCGGATGTGCCCTACCTGGTCAAGCTCAACTCCAAGACCAACCTGGTCAAGACCTCTCAGGCCGAGCCCAATAGCCCCCAGTGGATCGATGTCGACCAGGTGGTCCGCTTTAAGGAGAGCAGCGGCCTGGATATCCTGGGCGTGGGCTATACCCTGTACCTGGGATCGGAACATGAAGGGCAGATGCTCTCCCAGGCAGCCCGGATCGTCTGGCAGGCTCATCAGGCCGGCCTGGTGACTGTGCTCTGGGTTTACCCCCGCGGAAAGGCGGTCAAGGATGAAAAGGACCCCCACCTCATAGCCGGGGCGGCGGGGGTGGCGGCGACTCTGGGAAGCGACTTTGTGAAGGTCAATTACCCCAGCAAGGAGGGCATGATCTCCGCCGAAGCATTCCGGGAGGCGGTGCTGGCTGCCGGGCGCACGGGAGTGGTCTGCGCCGGCGGAGAGAGCACCGATGCCCGGTCGTTCTTGCAGAGGCTTCACGATCAGATCCACATCAGCGGAGCCGCTGGAAATGCCACAGGCCGAAATATCCATCAGCGGCCCATCTCGGAAGCCGTTCGCCTCTGCAATGCCATTTACTCTGTGACGGTGGAGAACGCAGGAGTAGACGAAGCCTTGAGCATCTATCAGGGCAGCGGCAGGAACGATTCGGCAAAGGAATAATGGCGAAGCTGGTATTGCTGCGGCACGGCCAGAGCCGATTCAATGAGGAGGGCAGGTTCACCGGATGGATGGACATTGACCTGTCCGAGCGGGGACGCGCGGAGGCGGAGCAGGCCGGCTGGCTGATGAGAGGCTATGGCCTGTCCTTTGACATCGCCTTCTCCTCCTCACTCAAGCGGGCCATTCGCACCATGTGGATAGTCCTGGATGAGATGGACCTGATGTGGATACCGGCTCTGCCCTGCTGGAGGCTCAACGAGCGCTTTTACGGCGACTTGCAGGGCAAAACCAAAGCCGAGGTGGAGAAGGTCTACGGAGCGGAGCAGGTGCGAAAATGGAGGAGGGGCTACAACGAGAGGCCCCCGGAGATCTCCCTGGAGGACGACCGCTACCCCGGCAACGACCCCCGCTACAAGGAGGTAAAGGAGGGCATCCTCCCCCGGTCCGAGTCGCTCAGGGACACCGAGGAGAGGATCCTGCCCTTCTGGAGGGGTCTGATCTATCCTGAGGTCAAGAGGGGAAAAAATGTGCTGGTGGTCTCCCACGGAAACTGCATCAGGGCTCTGGTCAGGTATCTGGAGGACATATCGGAATCAGATGTCGAGAACCTGGAGGTCGGCACGGCCAGGCCCCGGGTATACGACCTGAAGAGGGTGGAGGTGGATGGGAAGACCGAGGTCTGCATCAGCGACCACTACAATCTGTCCAGCGGCAATGGTGCCGTCAAGAGGAGCATAAAGAGGGCCACAGGCAATAATTGAAATTGATATTTGGCTCTCTGGAATAGTAACGGAAATGGGAACGAGAATGGAACTGGAATAGAAATTAGGAATTGGAAAAGAATGGGGAGAGGCAAGTATGGCTTACCAGATTGAGATCATATCCATAGAGAGAGTTTTGGAATTGGTTGAAGAGTACGCCGGCCAGGTGCTCTATGAGGTCAAGTCGGATATCTACGGCTGCTGCATCAAGCTCCTCTGCGCCAGCCTCTCCGTGAAGAACGCCTGGGAGGAGAGCTTCTACTTCGCCTCGCAGAGCACCCGCTCCCACGGCCGGCTCTATGTCTTGCAGGATGAAGCCGTTGCCGAAAACCAGGTCTTCTACGATCCCCATTCGAGGAGCTGCTTTATCTTCAACATGGACTACTATGGCTGGATAAAGTCCCTGGCCCTCTCTTTAGCCGGGGACATCCTCGAGGATAATCACGCCATCTATTCAGTGCATGGGGCGTGCCTGGACCTGCGGGGCCGGGGGATCTGCATATTGGGCGGCTCGGGGGCGGGCAAGACCACCCACACCTACGGGCTGCTCAGAACCCCCCAAGTGCGGGCCGTCTCGGACGACTGGTTCTTTGGGAGGATCTTCGGAGAGGACATCCTGGCCTTCGGCTCGGAGAAGAACTTCTACATCCGCTCCGACCTGGCGGATATCTGGAAGGAGTTCGCCGGGCTGGTGGACAGAGCCGCCCTGGATGGAGAGGGACGGGCGGTGGTGGACCTGCGCTGGGTGGTGGGAAAGGGGCGCATCCTGCCTCTGACCACGCTCCAGGATGTGATCATCCTCAAGCGCGACCCCCTGCAAGAGGAGACGGTGCGGGAGCTGGAGGGATCAGAGGCGCTGGCCATATTGGAGGAGAACGGCTACTTCAATCCCCACCTGCTGGTTAGAAGCGAGTTCAAACAGCGGCTTAGGAGCCGGTTCTTCCGGGAGCTATTCTCCAGGACGCGGGTGCACGAGGTCAACACCAAGGGGACGCCGGAGGAGAGCCAGAGGGCGATCGGGGAGATACTAGCCCTCTGACGGTTTCCTGCAAATTATTGCACTGTGCCATTCAGTTCGGATTTATAGATGAACAGATCGACCGTTCTCGGTATATCTACACCCTCCCTCAACAGGGGGAAGATGGTGTGATTTGCCAAAATCTGGCCTTCGCTTGTTTTTAATATATATCTTTCAGTATTTATTGGCACCTTGCTCAGGAAATAGCTACCGCTTTCTCCTGACCGTGCGATTTTGTCCCCCATATATATGACTGCACGAGGATATGCAATTCCTTCACCAGTTGAGTTATTCTCTTTAAGGATAACAGTCCCTGTTACATTCACCCAATCTTTGGGCATCAATTTGACAGGATAATAAATCTCATACGGCTCTTCGCTGGGAATTTTCAGGACCACTATATTTCTGGGCTTGACTTCGGGACTTAGTCTAACAAACAGACGCAGAGGCTTGGTTAACACAAATGGCACTTGCTGATATCCGAAATCAAATTTCCCATAGGAGTCTGTAATGGTACTGATATCATTTTCCCAAGAGAGATTGACCGATGCCCCACTTACAGGACTGCCGTCTTCATCATAAACCTCTCCCTCGATGGACAAATTTATAGGTAGAATTATTATGTCTTTGCGCACATTCCAGTATAAATCAGGCATCTCCACAGTTTCCGGATATGTATTGCCGCGAATGATCACATTAACCTGGCTTTCATTCCTGGGCACTTCCGGTATGCTGTAATAGCCATTCCCATTTGTTCTCGCTTCATGGTTTCCAATTGACACGATGACATTTCTAACAGGGGATCCATCTGGATTCGCAACTGTGCCAGATACATTGATTCCCATAGAATTTGTGAAAATAACGGCAATCATCAAGCCTGCAAAAACCGCAATAGCAATTCCAGACATGAAAGCCATTTTTTTATTTTCTGCCTTCACACCGTATTTTGAGACATCCACGATTGATATTATTATCAATACAATGCCCAAAAAAAACAATAGAGCTATCAGAATCTGAAAGTCTTTTGCTGCCATCAATAGCAGGTTTATCCATTCGTTTTCAGGCATAGCCTAAACCACCTCTTCCTTCTTTGCGCCCTTATTAAAATTGCGTATAATGCAGAAGTATCTATACTTCATCAACGATTCTAAGGCCTTATCGCAAACCAAGTCCCTTGCACACCTTCTCCGTTTATCTCTCCAGGATTGCGATCGCCGGAGTATCTGTAAAGCGGTCTGCCTTTATAGGTGGTTTGATATATGCCATCAGCTCTTCCGATCTCATCGAAGTCGTCTATTCTCATGGACTCAGGGATATCAATCCATTCAGCATGAAACGGAGGCCAAGTAGCCGCACAACTCTCATAACATGTTGACGCACCGGGCCGATCATTTTCAAAGTAATATAAAGTTCTTCCAATTTCATCTACAAGATAATTTCCAATTTTGTCGTTTGATCTGATGTCGATGATGAAGGCCGAAGACAGAGATATGAGCAGAATAGTCATCGATAAACCCATTGAGAAGATTTTTATCGACTTCTTTTTAATTTTATCCATAAACATCCTATAAATACTTCACACATTCATATATATATTTTTTGC
>DAOPZB010000090.1:0-7094 GCA_035353195.1 Methanothrix sp.
TGGGCCTCCTGATGGACCGCTCCGTCTCCGGATCAGGCTATGCAGACAGAAATGCCGCCGGCCAAGATGAGAGGGGGCGAGGGATGCAGAGCCGCGAGTCGGGAACAGGCTCCTTGCAGGCAGAAGAGCGCATGGAATTTTTTTCCGGCTACATGGCCAAGGATATTTACGCCGGATTTGCGGGCATGTCGCTGCCGGTCACGCCCCGCACCAATCTCAAGATCTCCCAGAAGTGGTCGGAGGCCATGACCTCCGCCACGGCCCACAGCCTCATCGACGAGCAATACAGCAGCACCACGCGGCTGGATATGAAGACGAAGGCTATGAGCCCCTGGGAGCGGCAGAGCGAGGCGGCGTTCTCAGGCTCGGCCAGGCTGAAAACATCTTTTTCCCGCCAGAACAACAGCAGCAAAGTCATGTCTGCGGATTTGGACCAGGAGGAGGCCTATCAGGGCGACTATCTCATAAAGAGGCGCATCAGCATGGCCGGTCCGGCCAGGTATGACCGCCCTCACCTGCACCTCGTCAAGGAGGGGAGGCTCGCCGGGGAGGTGGCCGCCTATGCCATCACACTGGAAAACGATGGCAATGCCGCTCTCGGGCCGCTCTATTTGCAGGACCTCTTTCCTCCGAAAGCCAGGTTCATCAACTCCACTCTGCGCCCGGCCCGGATGGAGGACAACTGCTCCAACTGGACGCTTCTCCACCTGGCCATAGGCGATAGAGTGCGAATCGACATCAACCTGGATGTGCAAAACTGTTCAGGAGACATCATCAATCGAGCGGCTGTGCGGGCCGATTGCAGCCAGGGGCCTGTGCAGGCGGCGAACCTGTCGGTCATATTCAGAGAGCCCCTGAGATGCTGCCCGCCGGAGAGGGCGCAGGCAGATGGAAAAGGGAATTCGTCCGGAGTTGGGGCAGAAGACTCATCCGCCTTCGGCTGCGCCTGCCTGCAGAGTGAGATGGATGTAGATGACGGCGCAAACGCCGACAACGACTTTCTCAGCCAGGACCTGGTGAAGGCGCAGTGGGACGGGAAAGGAGGAACGGAGGGCTCCTGCCCCCTGAACTGCCCGGAGATTGAGAAATCCATTTCCTCAGGGCAATGACGTCGACTTCTTAAATGCAATCGGAATCTAGAAGTAGTAGCAGCTTATAATTATAACTATCAATGAGGTGAGACTTTTATGGAACCCAGGATCTTGAAAATTGGGGAGAAGGTGACAGGCAGATACCGAGATATGGAGCTTGGCAGGAGCAAGAAGTTCTTCCGGGTCAAGCTGGACAACGAGGAGTTCTACCTGCCCAAGGACGTGGGCAACTCCCTGCTCATAAGCCGCCAGAAAGGCTTTGACAAATTCACCATCCAGCGCCAGTTGGATGTCTACGAGATCCGGCCACTCCTGCATGAGGGGATTTAGGAGATAGGATAAAAATCAGAGGCGTGAAAGAAAGAAGAACTATACAGTTTTCTTTACGCTGGCAGGCCTGCCTCAGCCTGCCCGGCGATTTGATCGAACTGCTCCAGAGCTATAAGCCCCTGAGTGAATCCCTCCGGGAGATCTCCTGCCGCCGCAATGAGCGGCCCGGCCACCGCGGCGTAGGTGTCGGCGTCATGGCCGATCATGGCCACCCAGGCCAGCCGGGCGCAACCCTTGGCAGCGAAGACCTCTTCCGGAAAGCCGGGCGGAGCTTGATAGGCATTTTCCTCCAGGCACCAGCGGAGCGCCCAGAGAGCGATCTTCAGGGTGAGCAAGCAGTAGCCTCTGCCCCTGGTGTAATCTATGCGGAATGGGTCAAAGCCGCCCGGAATAGCGTCTGACACAGCGGTCTGGCTCCCAGCCATCTCTCCCATCTCCCCCATCTCCCGGCAAAAGAGGCTCATTGCCTTCTCAAATTCTCCATCCTGGCCGACCTGTCCGAGCCAGCCCAGAACTGCGCCGTCCTCCGTGCCCCCCAGGTAGCCCTCCACCGCCCCTTGAAAGCCGGAGAGCCACTGCTCTTTAAAGCCGCGGCCCTGCAACAGTTCGGTGATGAGGTAGGTCTGGGCCAGGCAGCAGATCTGGGGCAGGGGCGCGTAATGGGTGATCATGCCCTGCTTGAGGGTATAGTCAAATGCCCTCTCCAGGCGGCCCGAACCGAACGGGCTGACGCTGACAAGGCCGGCCACGATCCCATTTCTCATGAGCGAGCCATTGGCGGCATAGTGAGGCACCTCTCGCCAGAAGGACAGGCCGCCCTCCCAAAAGCTGCCCCCCTGGGCGCAGATCTGCAGAGTCCTCCTGGTGGTCGCTCCCATGTCCTTCGGGCCGCCCCTCATCCAGGAGACGAACTCGCGGGCGATGCCGTCCGGCTCAAAGCCGCCCTCCAGAAAATAGGATCGGATTATGCAAAGGGCCATCTCCGTATCATCGGTGGGCGATCCGGTGGGCAGACCCCGCGAGGGGCTGCCTGCCTGGCGGAAGGGCCAGCCCCGGTCCTTCAACTGACTATAGCAGCCGGGAACCATCCTCTGCGGCATGAATTCTGTGGCGCTGCCCAGCGAATCGCCGGCGGCGAGGCCGGCAAAGAGGCGGCGCAGCGTTTTGAGGTCTGCCCTGGGTGAGAGTCTGCTCGTTCTCATTCATATGACATTTAGCCGGGGCCTACATAAAAACCACCCTTTTATGGCCTGAGGGAACTATGTGATTTGGGGTAGTTTAAGATGAGCAAGATCAAAATCGCAATAGCTATCATGGCCCTGGGACTGTTGTTCTTCCTGGGCACGGCTGCGGCTGTACACCATCATGACGGGTCCGGCTCGCATGGACACTCAGGATACTCAAGCTGGTGGCAACCGACAACATACCACTATAGCTGGAGCCATCCTGTGACCTACTTCGGCAACTGGTACAACTCCTTAGATCCCTGGTGGAGGGCCAACGTCTACGGGCCGTTCAGGACGACTTACTACTGGTGGAGCTGGTGAGAAGAGCAACGGGCAAGCGCTAATTTCTATTCTCAATTTTTTATTTTTTTTAAAATACATTCAACTTTGCCATCCCAAGTGCGTCACATCCCCCAGATGCCGACCGTCTGCAATCTTCCCTCCGGACAGGCCAAAGCCTCGATCTTTCTAAAGATCTTCCGGGACCACGGCTTCTTAGGCGTTCTGTCGAATATCACCAGGTGTGCCTCGTCCGCCCCGCAGCGGTCGGCGTAGCCTCTCACCTGGTCCAGCCCCTCCCGGACCGTCCCGGCACGCGACTTGCTCAGGACCTTCAGCTCGATCACAGCCCTCTGTACTCCGCCGGGATAGGGCCAGACCACCAGAATGTCCGTCCGGCCACGGCCCAGGCCGTACTCCCGCTCCACGCGCCCGCCGCCGTTTACTATGCGCTGCAAAAATGCCTGCAGAAGAAGCTGCGGCCCGGCCTCGCGGTAGTCGAATCTCTCAATCCAGCTCTCCGAGTGCTCCCGGAAGAACTGCTGGAAGGCCTCCAGGAGCTTTGAGAGGTCCAGACGGCCGTCGGGCAGGATGTACCAGGCGGCCTGGAGGGACATGCCGGCTTGCGAGTCCCAGGTAAGTTGGCGGGGAATGATCTCCTGATAGATCTGATTGGCAATGACGATAGCTCCTGTTCTGTCCTGAGATATCAGCCCCAGGTCAAGGACGTAATCGATGTCATCGGAAAATAGCTTCATCTCAAAGCGATCTCCCACCAGCAATGGCTCAATCACCCTTCGCACCCGCTCTTCTCGCAGCTTGTCTGCCAGTTGATCCAGGTGTGTCTCCCGCCGGGCGATCAGGTTCTCCTTGGCCTGGACCATCATATCGCAGGTGACCGGCCGGGACCTGTCCCGGCCCTCGGCCATCCGAAAGCATGCCTCGTAGGCCAGGGCATTGACCAGCCAGGGCTGGCCTGCCGTCAGGGCCCAGGCCTTCTGCAGAGCAGCCGGCTCAAATGGCTGGCCGGTCTCCTCGGTGTGCTGGCCATAGAGGGACTCGACCTGTTCGCGGCTGAAGTTGCCCAGCCGCAGCGACTCGGCCTTGATGTTGAAGGCGCTGCCGCCGGTGATCACCGTCTTGCCCTGGTCGGTGTGAATTCTGTAGTCCCGCACGTCCCGCACACCGCAGAGTACGACTGTGGAGGGAAAGCGCGAGGGCCGGTTGGCATAACCGGCCCGAAGCTGGCGCAGAACTGAGATGAGAGTGTCGCCGATGAGGGAGTCGATCTCGTCTACGAGCAGCACAATGGGCTTTGGGCTTTTAGCTGACCAACGGGCCAAAGCCTCGCCAAGCGCCCCGAATGGTCCGGCCTGTGCAAGTATTTCTCCCGCAGAATCCTTGAGAAATGGGTCGCCAAGGCAGTCGCGGGCCTGGGAGCCCAGAACGCACAGTATGGCCTGCATGGCCCCGCCCACGTCCTCGCGTGCGCCCTGGGCAGCCTCAAAATTTGCATAGAGCGCCTGGTAGCGACCCTCCCGGTTGAGGTGGTCCTTCAAGGCCAGAAGGCAGGAGGTCTTGCCCGTCTGGCGGGGTGCATGAAGGACGAAGTACTTCTTTTGCACAATCAGGCCCATGATCTCCGGCAGATTGAAGCGAGATAGCGGCGGCAGGCAATAGTGATCGACGCATCGTACAGGGCCGGCGGTGTTAAAGAAGCGCATACCTAAGAGATATTGGCGCATCGGATATTTCAAGTCTCACATCATGCCACACCCAATAGATCCCAACAGTATGAATTCCAGTAAAATAGTGCTCCGGTTGGGATTTGAACCCAAGTCGAAGGAGTGAGAGTCCTTCATGATTGGCCGAGCTACACTACCGGAGCGCGGAATGGGGGTGGTTTTACTATCATTTAAGCCTTTTGGCAGCTTCCCTCGCGGAAGCATTCGCAGCACTCCCGCAGAACGCAGCGCTCGTGCCTGGGGCCGCGTGCCCTGCATACCCTCCGGCCATGGTTGATCAGGTTCAGATGCAGGGAGAGGTAGCTGTCCGGTGGGATGATCCTCTCCAAAACCGCCTGCGCCTTCTCCATCCGGACTCCCTCCACCAAGAGCCCCAGCCGCCGGGAGAGGCGATAGACGTGGGTGTCCACGGGCAGAAAGGGTTTGCCGAAGGCAAAGAGCAGCACCACCGAGGCCGTCTTTGGCCCCACGCCGGGCATCGACAGAAGGAAGTCCATTGCCTCTTCATCGGCCATATCGGCCAGAAAGCCGATGTCTATCCTGCCCTCCCGCTGCCTGATCAGAGCTAGAGCCTGTTGAACGCGCCCGGCCTTCATGTCGGCCAGGCCCCCGCCGCGAATGCTCTCTGCAACCGCTGCCACCGGGGCAGCCAGGATCGCCTCGTGGCTGGGAAATGCGCTCTTCAATTGGGCAAAGGCCCTGAGGCTGTTGACATCGCTGGTATTCTGGGAGAGGATGGTCATGATAAGCAGGTCCACGGGATCGATGCCATGCCGCTGAGGAACGCCGTACTCCTCCTCCAGCAGCCGGATGCACTTCTCTATTGTTTGCCTGTCCATCCCACCCCTCAAGTGCGGACATACAATAAATGATTTCCCGCCACTCTGCCCCAGGGCTCGCGGGCGGCCTTTTCACCATGTGCATGAAAATGAGCTTTTCGTTCTTTGTGCGTACTTTGTGAGCTTTGTGATCTTTGTGGTGAAGTCGTTTGCCCCAAGGCCAAGATCCTGCGCCCGAGCGCCCGCAGACCGCCTCTCTGCGGCCCGGTTGCAGCACCGCTGGGCAAACTATTAAGCGGATGGCGGCAAAAGCCCCGCCAATGGACTTCGCCGACATCTATCCGTTTCTTGTCTCTCTGCTCATCGGCGCTCTCATCGGCACAGAGCGGCAGCGCCGCCAGGTGGAGGACAAGGTGCGGGGCGTCGCCGGCCTGCGCACATTCATCCTCATCGCCCTGTTAGGCTGCCTCAGCTCCACTCTTGCCGTCCATTTCGGCAATAGCTTTGCCGTGGCTTCCATGGCCGTCTTCACCCTTTTGGTGAGCGTGGGATATGCCTCCTCCGTCTCCACCCTGGGAAGAGTCGACTTCACGGCCGCAGTGGCTGCCGTGGTCACCTTCGCCCTGGGAATGCTGGCCGGCATCCCCGACAGCATGCTCCTCGCCGTGGCCCTCTCCATCATCACCACCTGGGTGCTGGCCACGCGGACCATCACCCATCGCTACGTCGAGGCCCTGAGCGAAACCGACCTGCTCGACACCCTCAAGATGGGCATAATCGCCCTGGTGATCTATCCCCTCCTGCCGCAGACCCCCCTCGGCCCCTGGGGCGTCTTAAATCCCCGCCAGATCTGGCTCTTCGTGGTCATGGTCAGCCTCATAGGCTACGTGGGCTATCTCCTGATCCGCATCCTGGGCCCGGAGAGAGGGCTCTCTTTAACCGGCATCCTGGGCGGCCTGGTGTCGAGCACCGCCGTAACCACCTCCATGGCCGCGGAGGCCAAAGAGAGCCCGGAGATACTCCCCTCCGCTGTCTTCGCCACCGCCGTGGCAAGCTGCACCATGTTTCCCAGGATCCTCTTCATAGTGCTGGTGTTAAACAGGGGCCTATTCCTATCACTTCTGCCTGGCCTTTTCATCATGACTGCCGTGGGGACGGGCCTCGCCTATCTGCGGGTGCGAAAAAGCGCTTCCCCAGGCAAGGACGTGAAGGTGAAGGATCCCTTCCGCATCATTCCCGCCTTGAAGTTCGGCGCCTTCTTTGCCTTTGTGCTGGTTATCTCCAAGATAGCCAATATTTACTTTGGAGATGCGGGACTGTATGCAGCCGGCGTGATATCCGGCCTGGCCGATGTGGATGCCATCGCCCTGACCATGGCCTCCCTGGCCGGCTCGACTGTGGCGATGGATGTAGCCGTCACGGCCATCACCCTGGCCGCAGTGACCAACACCCTGGTCAAGCTCTGCATAGCCTACCTGCTCGGCACCAGGGAGTTCGGAAATCGCATGGCGGCCATATTCCTGCCCATAGTACTGGTGGGGCTGGCGGTCATATTCCTTCAATAGCTTCCATTCTTTGTGGGTCTACTGAACAAAACCACAGAGGCACAGAGGCACAGAGATGAGAATAAGCCTGTTAGACAGA